>CALICR010000103.1 GCA_938049125.1 uncultured Clostridia bacterium | reverse complement strand
TGGGGCAGTGGATGATGTTGGTCTTGTCGAGACGGTACTCGATCTTACCGGCCTTGATCTCCTTGACGGCGGCGGCGACGTTGGGGGTCACGGTGCCGGCCTTGGGGGAGGGCATCAAGCCCTTGGGGCCCAGAATCTTACCGAGACGGCCGACCATGCCCATCATGTCGGGGGAAGCGACGACGACGTCGAAGTCGAACCAGTTTTCTTTCTGGATCTTCTCGACCATGTCCATGCCGCCGACGAAGTCGGCGCCGGCAGCCTTGGCCTCGTCAGCCTTGGCGTCCTTGGCGAAGACCAGAACCTTGCGGGTCTTGCCGGTGCCGTGGGGCAGGACGATGGCACCGCGGACCTGCTGATCGGCGTGACGGGAGTCAACGCCCAGCTTGATGTGGATCTCGACGGTCTCGTCGAACTTGGCGGGAGCGGTCTTGCAGACGAGCGCCAGGGCCTCTGCGGTCTCATACTGAACGGAACGGTCGATCTGCTTGGCGCCGTCCTTATATTTTTTACCTCTAAACAATGTCATATCCTCCTTATAGTGGTGATGCGGAATAATCCTCCCACATTTCGGGGGGTTCAGATGCACAAATCTGACCCCGCTTCAACGGCTGTCAGTCGACGACCGTAATGCCCATGGAACGGCAGGTGCCGGCCACGTTGCTCATCGCGGCTTCGATGGAAGCGGCGTTGAGGTCGGGCATCTTTCTTTCGGCGATTTCACGGACCTGTGCCTTGGTGATGGTGGCGACCTTTTCCTTGTTGGGGACGCCGGAGCCCTTCTCAATGCCCAGCGCCTTCAGGATGAGGGTCGGGGTCGGGGGGGTCTTGGTCACGAAGGAGAAGGAGCGGTCCGCGTAGACAGTGATGACGACGGGGATCTTAAAGCCGGCCTGATCCTTAGTGCGCTCGTTGAACTCCTTGATAAAGGCGGAGATGTTGACGCCGTGCTGGCCCAGCGCGGGACCGACCGGGGGAGACGCAGTCGCTTTCGCTGCGGGGATCTGCAGTTTGATATAACCTGTAACTTTCTGTGCCATGATAGCACCTCCTGAAAAAATGTGGTAATGCGTCTTGAAAACGCATTTTTGGCGGGGCCTCAGGCCCCTCCCACGTTCTGGCCGGGAACGGCCGGATTATTGGGAGCTTGGTTCAACCTGGTCAAGCTCCAGCTCGACCGGGGTCTCGCGTCCGAACATCGAAACAACGACGCGGACCTTGTTCTTCTCGACGTCCACTTCCTCCACGGTTCCGATAAAGGAGGTAAGGGGGCCGTCGTTGATCGTGACGCTGTCGCCGACGCCGTAGCCGACGACGATCTCGCGCTTCTCGATGCCGAGCTGGGCGATCTCGTCCTCCGTCAGCGGGATGGGCTTGTTCCCGTCGCCGACGAAGCCGGTGGCACCGCGGACGTTCTTTACGACGTACCACGTCTCATCTGTAAGGACCATCTTCACCAGCACGTAGCCGGGGAACACCTTACGCTCAATGGTCTTCGGGCCGTTCTCCGTGATCTCGGTGACCGTCTCCATGGGGATGGATACGGCCTGGATCAGGTCCTGCAGATGCCGCGTTTCCACGGTCTTTTCCAGCGTGGCCTTCACCGTATTCTCGTAGGCGGAATAGGTGTGGACTACGTACCATTTTGCAGTTTCAGCCATTTCCGTACCTTAACCCTTGACGAGAGAAATGATCCCCTCAACGATCAGGTTTCCGCCGAGGTCGAAGATCCAGATGAAGACGCCGACGACGACGACGCAGGCCAGCGTGATAAGCACGTTGTTGACGACCTGCTTGCCGGTGGGCCAGACGACCTTCTTCAGTTCGCTCTTCATTTCGCGGAACCACTTGGCGATTTTCTTGAACGTGCGCGCGAAGAAGTTTTCTTTCTTGTTCGCTTCAGCCATGCCTATCTCCTTTTCCGCGATTACTTCGTCTCGGTGTGCAGAGTATGCTTTCTGCAGAACTTGCAGTACTTCTTCATCTCAAGACGGTCAGGGTCATTCTTCTTGTTCTTCATGGTGTTGTAGTTTCTCTGCTTGCACTCAGAGCATCTCAGGGTGATTTTTACACGCATTTACGGCACCTCCTTAATTATTGCCTCCCTGCATAGCGCCCGGCTATCAGATTTAGGTGCGGCGGCGAAACTACCGCGCTGCCGCCTCCGGGGCCGAAAAAGGACGCAAAAAAGAAGCCCCTTTTTCACAGGTAGGATTATTTTATCACAAAGGAAGGGGGAGGTCAACCTAAAAATCGGGCTTTTCCCGGAAAAATACAAATTATTTTATTTATGAAACCGGCCTCGTGGCCTGCGGGGCGGATGCGCCCTTGCCAAGGGGCCGGGCGCTGTGGTATACTGTCGGAAAGATGGGAAAGCGAGGAAACTTTATGCGTGTCATGGCCATCGATTACGGCGATGCCCGGACCGGGGTCGCCATCTCGGACCTGCTGGGGACCCTGGTGGGACGGACGGCGGTAATCCATTCGAGAAACCGGGAGAAGACGGCGGCGGAGATCAAGAAGCTGCTGGAGGAGAGCGGCGCGGAGCGGCTCGTCATGGGCTTCCCGCGCAACATGGACGGCTCCGAGGGGCCGCGGGCGGCGCTCTACCGGGAATTTGCGGCCTACCTCGGCGAGGTGACGGGCATGGAGGTCGTCCTCTGGGACGAACGGCGCACCACCGTGGAGGCGCACCAGATCCTCTCGGACTGCAACTACCACGGCAAGCGCCGGAAGAACACCGTGGACGCGGTGGCGGCCTCTCTGATCCTTGAGGGCTACCTGAACGCGCACCGCGCCTGAGCAAGAAAAGGAGAGAGCAGATGAAAAAGAAAGCAATTCTTACCCTGCTGCTGGCCCTCGCACTGCTGCTGACGGCCTGCGGCGGAGAGATCAGCCGGGAGGCGGCCATGTCGCTGCTGGGCGGCGGGACCGGCACCGGGACCGGGCGCGACGACATCGTGCCCTATGAGCAGATGGAGTATGTACGCCCGTCTGTGGAGCCGCTCAAGGCCCAGGCGGACAAGACTTCGGCCCTGCTGGACCGCGGCGGGGATCTGGACGCCATCCTCGACGGCCTCATCGCCTGCAACGCGGCCTATTTCACCTTCTACACCATGTCCACCCTGGCGGAGCTGCACAGCTGCGCGGACCAGACCGACGCGTCCTGGGCTGCGGAGTACGACTTCTGCGATTCCGCCTCCGTGGAGGTGGAACAGATCCTCGACCAGCTCTATGTGGACTGCGCAAACTCGGACCGGGCGGAGGAGCTGGAGCAGGAATACTTCGGCGACGGCTTCCTCGACTACTACGGCGCGGACTACACCGGTTACGCCGACGAGACCTATGCGTCCCTGATGCAGCAGGAGACGGACCTCCTGCGGGAGTACCGCCAGCTGCGCGCCGGTCTCGGGGACGAAGGCGGCGCCGGGTCCGACGAGACGCCGGAGCTGGCCGAGCTGGACCCGGAGGACGAGATGAGCTACTACAACGCCTACACGGACCGCTACGGGGACATCTACATCCGCCTCGTCCGGGTACGGAACGAGCTGGCCCGCTACTGCGGCTATGAGAGCTACGGGGACTACGCCTTTGACATAATCTATGGCCGGGACTACACGCTGGACGAAGCCGAGGGCCTGGCGGCGGACATCCGCACGGAGATCGCGCCGCTCTACGAGGAGCTGACGGAGCAGGGCGTCTGGGGCGACTATCTGCCCGGGACCGTGTCGGAGTCCGAGGTCCGCAGCACCCTGGCCGCCGCCGCGGCGGACATGGGCGGCGACATCGCCGAGACCTGGGATTTCCTGGACGAAAACCACCTCTACGACATCGCCGTGTCAGACAAGAAGGTGAACACTTCTTTCCAGACCTACCTGGAGGACTACGAGGCGCCCTACGCCTTTGTCAAGACCGACGGCAGCGACATGGACCTGCTGACCTTCGCCCATGAGTTCGGCCACTGCGTGGACAGCTACTATAATTATAATGATACGAACTCTCTGGAGCTGGCCGAGACCTTCTCCCAGGGCATGGAGTACCTGCTGCTGGGCGAGCTGAGCGGCGAAATGCAGCGGTCCCTCACGGGCCAGAAGCTGATGGACACCGTGGACACCTACGCCCAGCAGGGCAGCTTCTTCGCCTTTGAGCAGCAGGTCTACAGCCTGCCGGACGAGGAGCTGACCGTGGAGAAGATCAACGACATTTCCCTTCAGGTCGCGAAGGACTATGGCTACTACACCGAGGGCTACGACGATTACTACGCCAAGAGCTGGATCGACATCACGCACTTCTTTGAGTACCCCTACTACGTCATCAGCTACTGCGTGTCCAACGACGCGGCCTTCCAGCTCTACGAGCGGGAGCAGGCGGAGCAGGGGAGCGGCCTCGCGGTCTACAACGACCTGCTGCCCCGGGACCATGACGGCTTCCTCGAGACCATCACGGAGCAGGGCGGGCTGGAGAGCCCCTTCGCGCCGGGGCGCATGGCCTCCACGGCGGCGGTTATCCGGGCGGCCCTAGGCTGAGCTGCGCGTTTTGAAGCGCAGCTCCGAGACGCCCACAAAGAGCAGAAAGACGCCGAAGAGGCGGCGCAGCAGCGCGGCGGACACGGCGGAGCTGATCCAGGCCCCCAGCGCCGCCAGTATCACGCCGCCGAGGATGGCCCAGCGGGCGGCACGCCAGTCCACAAAGCGGTTCTTACTGTGGAAGATGAGCGAGACACCGGCGGCGGGCAGGAAATAGAGCAGATTGACGGCTCCGGCGGTGCGCGGATCCAGCCCCGCGGCGGCGGTCAGGTAGACCATGAGCAGAGACCCGCCGCCGATGCCCAGGCCCGAGAGAAAGCCGCAGAGGGCGGCGACGATCACCCCCACAGCAGCCGCAGCCCTCCCCACAGGATCAGAAGCCCCATCGCCCGGTGCAGCAGGGCGGTGGGGATCTTTTTATAAAAAATGCCCGCCAGCACGCCGCCTGCCACGCCGCCGCCGAGGTAGGGAAGCGACTCCCGCAGCGGCAGCCCGCCGGAGAGGGCACAGACCGCCAGGGAGACCAGCGAGATGGGCAGCATGATGGAGAGGGCGGAGGCAAAGACCGTCCGGCTCTCCAGCTTGCAGAAGCGGAGGAGCAGCGGGACCAATACCATGCCGCCGCCCGCGCCGAAGAGCCCGCACACCAGGCCCGCTGCGCCGCCGGAGAGCACAAAGCGGAGTTTCTGCGGCATTTTGCATCACCTCGCCCCTAGCTTGCGCCGCGCCGGGGCCGTTTATACAGAACGCGCCGGGCCATCGCTTGGATG
The DNA here is from genome assembly GCA_938049125.1 of uncultured Clostridia bacterium. GTDB lineage: Bacteria > Bacillota > Clostridia > Oscillospirales > Oscillospiraceae > RGIG3159. Next base: position 11,452 of record CALICR010000103.1, on the reverse strand, counting down.
GCCCGGCGCGGTGCTTTGCCGGTGTTTGGGTTAGTTGCTGGAGCTGGAGGCGGACTGGCTGGGCACGGTCAGCGTGCGGACCACGTGGCCCATGCCGAAGTCGTTCTCCTCGGCGGTGGCGTTCTCGACCAGGGCGTTGTACCAGTCGCTGTAGTCGCTGTTGCGCAGGGCCTGGTCCACGAGGTAGTCGCGGTAGCTGCCCGCAGAGCCTTCGACGTAGAGGAAGTAGTAGCCGTCGCTGCCCTCAATGACCGTCGTGTCGCCCGCGGCGTGGGTCTCATCGAAGAGCCAATCGTCCACGGCGGACTCGAATTGGCCGCGATGCACGGTCTCGTACTTGCCGCCGTCGTACTTGGTGTTGGTGTCGGAGGAGTAGGTCTTGGCCAGGTCGTCCAGCGCCGTCAGCGGGTCGTCGGCGGCGTCGAGCTCGGCCTGGAAGGCGTCGAGCTGGGTCTTGGCCGTATCCCAGTCGGCGACCGTGTTGCCGCTGTCGTCGGTGGTGGTGGCGGAGATCTTGATGCTGCGGATGTTCAGGGCGTCGTAATCGTTGGTGCCCACGGAGACGAAGTAGAGCACATAGTCGCCGGACTCGGTCTCAATGACGGTGGTATCGCCCTCCTGGCGGGCCGCGTCGGTGACCCAGGCCTTCACCTCGTCGGACATGGAGCTGGCGCGGTAGTTCTCGCGGAGGGACATGGTGCCGTCGGTGTAGTTCTCGGTGCCGGAGAGCTCATTGCAGAGGGCCAGGTACTGCTCGAGGTCGTTCTCGGACGCGGCGGCCATGTTCTCGGCCTTCTCCAGGGCCTCGGCCTTGGCGGCCTCCGCTTCCTCGTCCGTGGACTCGGAGGTGGTGTCGGGGCGGATCAGATAGGTGTGGTAGGAGTAGACGTTGTAGTCGGCGGGGGATTCCTCGTAGGCGGCGTTCAGCTCGTCGGCGGTGTAGGTGTAGCTGTCGCGGTTCTCCTGCTGGTAGTAGGAGACGGTGACGAGGATGCGCTGGTAGTCGAGGTAGCTCTGGAGGCTTGCACCGTTGCCGTAGGTGGCGCGGAGGTAGTCGTTCTCGCTCACCTGGCTGAGGGTGGCGTACATGGTGATCATGGACTCGGTGTTGGAAAGGGCAGTTTCGCCCGCCTCGCTGAGGACATAGCCGTTTGCCACGGCATCATCGTAGACGGCGTAGGTGGTGCGGATCTGCTCGATGGCGCTCTCCATGAGGGCGTCGCCCCAGGTCTTGCCGGTTTCTTCATCATAGATCTGGGTGCTGAAGTCGCTGCCGCTGGCATAAACGGAGCCGAGCATGGAGCCGTAGGTCTGATAGAACTGGGTGAAGGCGTCCTGGTAGAAGTAGCGGACGGTGATGGGAGCGAGCTCATGGGTACCGGTGGTCACCGCGACGGAATGCGTGCGGAAGTAGGGACCCTTGAAGAGCACGATGGAGCCGATGATCAGCACGACCACCAGGGCGACGGCGATGCCGGTCAGGACGTTCTTGCGGGTCTTGGCCTTGGCGGCCGCCTGCTGCGGATCCGCCTGCGGGACGCCGCCGTCCTTACGGGCTTTCTTTTCTCTGGATGCACTCATGGTTGGATCAATCCTCTCGTAAAATGCGTCTGTCCCGCGGACAGAATTCAATGCGTATTATTATACCAAATTATTTCGCTCTTTCAAGTCCTCTGCGGAAAATACCGGGGATTTCTCGCGGGAACGGAAAAATTTCCAGCCGGAGCGGGGCAAACCGGACAACGTGCCGCCCTTGGGACCGGCCCGGAGGCGCGGAAAAACCGCCGCCCGGATGAGACCGGGCGGCGGTCTGCCGCGAAAAAATCCCCGCTGTGGCCGTGCGGACCCTATTATAACCTGCACAAAAAGGCAGGTGGGTTGCCTCTCCGTACCTTCCCTGCTTCCAACGTCCGCGGCATGCCGCGGGAGGCCTGCAATCCGGCACGGAAGTCCGGCATCCCTGAAAAGAGATGTGGGTTTAAGAGGGCCCGTCACGCACCCGGCAGGGAGCGTGCACAATTACTCCTCGGAGGCTTCCTCCTCGTCCTCGAAGACGAGCTCCATGAGAACGTCGTAGACGGCCTGAAGCTCCTCCTCGTCCTGGATGGCCTCGAGGATCTCCTCGCCGTCCTCCTCCGTTACGCGGAGCAGGTTGACCTCCAGATTCGGTTCCTCGTCCTCGGTGTCCGCCGGGATCAGGGCCATATAGTCGCGGCCCTCGTGCTCAAAGCGGCTGAGGATCTCCATTTCATAGCTGACACCGTCTTCATCGGTGATGGTCACATAGTTGGCGCCGAACTCTTCCAAGGCGTGCAACCTCCGTTTCTCTCTCTTGGTTGGGTCTATTGTACCCTGCCCGGTGCGGAAAATCAAGAGGAAATCCGCCGCCGCCGAAAGAAAGCTGGTTTTGCCTCAGCGGCCGTAGTCCTCCAGCCGCGCTGCGGCCTCTTCTGCGGTGGGGCAGAGGATGCCTGCTGCCAGCGCCGCCCGGTCCGCTGCGGGGAGCAGGGCGGCCCGGATGGCCGTGACCTCGCAGAGCTGCCCGCCGCCGTCCCAGAGGGCCACGAGGCCGTCCAGGACCCCGATGCGGTATCCGCCCGCCGCCCGGGCGGGCAGGGCCAGGAACGCCGCGGCCAGTGCCGCAGCGGCAAGGACCCGAATTTTTTCGAGCATGGCGTCATCTCCTCCCAGGTAGTCTGCCCGGCTTTTTGGTCTGCTATCCGCGGCGGAAAATCCGGGGATGCGGCGGCTTCCGTTTTTCTCCGGCAAAATTCAGAAAAACTTCACGAAAGATCATTGACAGGTATGTTATAATAAAATGAACCTATATCTATACGACCCGGCCATCAAGATCGGACCGGCAGGAAAAGGAGGAACCAGAATGGCCAGAGGACAAAAAAAGGAACGGACTTCCGGCGGGAAGGGGCGCAGGGTGCTGCGCGGCATCCTGCGGGTGCTGGGGACGCTTATCCTCCTCGGCGCAGTGACCTTCGGCATTTTCTGCATCTATTTTTTCCACTGGGCCAAGTCGGACCTCACGCGGCAGTCCTACCTCAAGCTGGAGGACTACACGCTGGACGAGACCTCCGTCATCTACTATCAGGACCGGAGCAGCGGCGAGTGGAAGGAGCTCCAGCGGCTCTACGCCACGGAGAACCGCATCTGGACCGATTATGAGAAGATCCCAAAGGACCTTATCTTCGCCTGCGTGTCCATCGAGGACAAGCGGTTCTTCGAGCACTCCGGCGTGGACTGGCTGCGGACCATCAAGGCCTGCGGCAGCATGTTCATCGGCCGCTCCTCCTTCGGCGGCTCCACCGTCACCCAGCAGCTCGTCAAGAACCTCACCGGCGACGACGACGTGACCGTCCGCCGCAAGCTGACGGAGATCTACCGTGCCCTCAAGCTGGAGGAGGACTACAGCAAGGCCGACATCATGGAGATGTACCTCAATACCATCTACCTCGGCGAGGGCTGCTACGGCGTGGAGAGCGCAGCGCTCAAATACTTCGGCAAGGACGTCTGGGATCTCTCCACGGCGGAATGCGCCAGCCTCATCGGCATTACGAACAACCCCTCGGCCTACGACCCCTATATCTACCCCGAGAACAACCGCAAGCGCCAGGAGACCATTCTGAACCAGATGTACAAGCAGGGCTATATCCTGACCGAGGAGGACTATCAGGCGGCGCTGAATGAGAAAATGGACTTCCACTCCGCCAGCAACAGCGCCTACGACAGCGCCAACGGCTACTATTCCTACGCCGTGGACCAGGTGCTGCGGGACGTCATCTCCGCCCTGATGGAGAAGACGGGTTACGATTACGAGACGGCCTATGACACCGTCACCTCCGGCGGCTATTCCATCTATTCCACCGTCGATTTCGACGTGCAGACGGAGCTGGAGCAGGTCTTCGAGGACCTGGACAGCCTGCCCGCCACCGAGAGCAGCCAGCAGCTCCAGGGCGCCATGATGGTCATCGACAACAAGACCGGCGATATCGTCGCCCAGGTCGGCGGCACCGGCGAGAAGACGGGCACTCTGACGCTGAACCGCGCCACCCAGAGCCTGCTCCAGCCAGGCTCTGTCATCAAGCCGCTGACGGTCTTCGCCCCGGCCCTGGAGCAGGGGCTGATCACGCCGGTCTCCGTGCGCGACGATGCGCCCATCAACTTCGTGGACAGCGGCAGCTGCTGGCCCCGCAACGCCAACGGGCGCTACCAGGGCCTCGTGGACATGACCACGGCGGTGGCCGAGTCCCTCAACACCGTGGCCGTCCGGCTCGTGGATGAGCTGGGGCCGCAGGCCTGCTATGATTTCGCGCAGGAGCGCTTCGGCGTTTCGACCTTTGTGGAGAAACGCGGCAACCTCACGGACCTGACCCTCTGGGGCATGGGCCTCGGCAGCCTCACCGACGGTATGACCGTCAAGACCCTGGCCCAGGCCTACGCCGCCTTTGCCAACCAGGGCGTCTACCGTCAGGGCCGGACCTTCACCAAGGTTGTGAGCCGCTCCGGCGAGACCATCCTGGAGCAGGAGCAGGAGACGCACCAGGCCGTCAGCGAGAAGAGCGCCTGGTACCTCACGCACATGATGGAGGCCACCGTGGAGAGTCCCACGGGCACCGGCACCGAGACCGCCCTGGAGGGCATCGCCGTGGCCGGCAAGACGGGCACGACCTCCGACGACTGTGACCGCTGGTTCGCGGGCTACACGCCCTACTATACCGCCGTGCTCTGGACCGGCTACGACACGCCGGAGAGCGTCGTCACCACCGACGGCAGCGGCAACCCGGCCACCACGCTCTGGAAGCGCGTCATGCAGGCCATCCATGCGGACCTGGCCCCGGCGGAGTTCGAGCAGCCGGGCTACGTCGTCTCCTTCAGCTACTGCCAGGACAGCGGCCTGCTGGCCACGGATGCCTGCCGGGCCGACGCCCGGGGCGACCGGACGGTGACGGGCCTCCTGGCCCTGGAGGACGTGCCGGAGGAGAGCTGCACGACCCATAAGATGGTCGATATCTGCGGCGTCTCCCACCAGCGCGCCACGGAATACTGCCGCCAGCAGGCCCCCGGCTCCATCTACCAGGTCGGTATGCTCTCGGTGGAGCGGTTCTATCCCATCGGCGGCATCGTCGTGGAGGACCAGCAGTATAACTACGCCGGAGAGCCGCCTGCGGGCTATGTCCTGCCAGAGACGACGACGCCGGACGCGGAGAACATGGCCTGTATGCTCCATGTGGAGAGGGTCGATGTCAAGACCTGGCAACAGCTGGTCGAGGAAGGTGTCGAGGCGGGCCGCAGGGAAAGCGGCGACGACGGCGACGACGGTGACGACGGGAACACTGGAACCACCGCGCCGGAGACCGGCGGTGTGCGGCGTCTGCAATGACGCGCCGGATAAACTGATTACTTAGGAGTACGCCATGTGGAGAGCGGACAAATGGAAGGATTATGAGGTGCTGGACACCTCGGCCGGGGAGAAGCTAGAGCGCTGGGGAGACTACATCCTTGTGCGGCCGGACCCCCAGGTGATTTGGAACACCCCGCGGGAGGACCCGCGCTGGAAGCGCTACCATGCGCGCTACGCCAGGTCCTCCACCGGCGGCGGCCAGTGGGCGCAGAAGAAGCTGCCCGAGCGCTGGCAGGTCCGCTATGAGGAGCTGACGTTCAACGTTAAGCCCATGAATTTCAAGCACACGGGCGTGTTCCCGGAGCAGGCGGCCAACTGGGATTTTATCCGCGAGAAGATCCGGAGCGCCGGGCGGCCCATCCAGGTGCTGAATCTCTTCGCCTACACCGGCGGCGCCACACTGGCCGCCGCCTCGGCGGGAGCCTCGGTCTGCCACGTGGATGCGGCCCGGGGAATGGTGGCCTGGGCGCGGGAAAACGCGAAGTCCTCGGGCCTTGAGGCCGTGCCCATCCGCTGGATTGTGGACGACTGTGCCAAGTTCGTGGAGCGGGAAATTCGCCGCGGAAAGCGCTACGACGCCATCATTATGGACCCGCCGTCCTACGGCCGCGGACCCTCCGGCGAGATCTGGAAGCTGGAGCACGACCTCTATCCCTTCGTGGAGCTGGTGTCCGGCGTGCTGTCGGACGAGCCGCTTTTCGTCATCATCAATTCCTACACCACGGGCCTTGCGCCCTCGGTGCTGGGCTATCTCCTGGACAGCGTCCTCGGACGCCGGTTCCGGGGCCATTCGGAGTGCGATGAGCTGGGCCTCCCGGTCACGGACTCCGGACTCACGCTGCCCTGCGGCTCCGCGGGCCGCTGGGTCGCAGACTGAGAAAAAGGAAGCGTGCGATGAGCAATGCAATTACCGTGGAGAACCTGAGCTTCTCCTATCCCCCGGCGGAGGGACGCGTCAGCGTCCCGATCTTCGACGGGCTGAACCTCACCATCGAGGAGGGCAGCTTCGTGGCGGTGCTTGGCCACAACGGCTGCGGCAAATCCACCCTCGCCAAGCACTGCAACGCCATTCTGCTCCCCACCGGCGGCTCCGTGACCGTCTTCGGTCTCGACACCCGGGACGAGGCGCTGCTCTATAAGGTCCGCAGGACCGTAGGCATGGTGTTCCAGAATCCGGACAACCAAATCGTCTCCAACGTCGTGGAGGAGGACGTGGCCTTCGCCCCGGAGAACCTCGGCGTGGAGCCGAAGGAGATCCGCCGCCGGGTGGACGAGGCGCTCCGCCTCGTTGGCATGGAGGACTACCGGCGGCACGCGCCGCACCTGCTCTCCGGCGGCCAGAAGCAGCGCATCGCCATCGCGGGCGTCATCGCCATGCGGCCCCGGTGCATCGTGCTGGACGAGCCGACGGCCATGCTGGACCCCCAGGGCCAGCGCGACGTCATCGAGACGGTGAAGCGCCTGAACCGCGAGGGCATCACCATCGTCCTCATCACCCACCATATGCCCGAAGCGGCGGAGGCCGACCGCGTCGTCGTCATGGACGGCGGCCGCATCGCGGCGGACGGCACGCCGAAGGCGGTCTTCTCTCAGGTGGAACTGCTCCGCAGCGTGGGACTCAGCGTCCCGGATACCACGGCGCTGCTCTATGCGCTGAACCAGGCGGGCTGGAACTTCCCCCTGGACGCGCTCTCCGTGGAAGAATGTGCGCAGGCACTCGTGCACAGCAAGCTGGCAGAGGCCTGACCCCAAAGAAATCGGAGGAACATGCCATTGGCTCCCATCATTGAGACACGGCAGCTCTGCCATGTCTACGGCGCAGGTACGCCCTTTGAGCACTGCGCCCTGGATCGAGTTGATTTTCGCGTGGAACGGGGAGAATTCCTCGGCGTCATCGGCCATACCGGCTCCGGCAAATCCACGCTCATTCAGCATCTCAACGGGCTTCTGAAGCCCACGTCCGGCCAGGTCCTGGTGGACGGCGAGGACCTCTTTCAGAGCAAGGAGTTCCTGCGCAAAGCCCGGTTCCGCATCGGCCTGGTGTTCCAGTACCCGGAGTACCAGCTCTTCGAGGAGACGGTCTATAAGGACATCGCCTTCGGCCCAAAGAATATGGGCCTGGACGACAAAGAGGTAGACCGCCGCATCCGGGAGGCCATCGGCTTCGTCGGCATCGACGAAGCCCTGCTGGAGCTGTCGCCCTTTGAGCTGTCCGGCGGTCAGAAGCGCCGGGTGGCCATTGCCGGCGTCATCGCCATGGAGCCGGAGGTCCTGATCCTCGACGAGCCGACGGCGGGGCTCGATCCCCGGGGCAGCCGGGAAATCTTAAAAAATATCCGGGACTTCCAGGCGGCCCACGGCGCGGCCATCGTCATGGTCAGCCACAGCATGGAGGAGGTCGCGGGCAACGCCGAGCGCATCGTCGTCGTGAACGACAGCCACATCGCCATGGACGGCACGCCGCCGGAGGTCTTCTCCCGGGCGGAGGAGCTGCTGGCCATGGGCCTTGATGTGCCGCAGATCACGCGGCTGTTCCTCCGGCTGCGGGAGCTGGGCATGGACGTGGACCCCGCCGTCTACACCGTGGAGCAGGCGAAGCGCCAGCTCCTCGGCGGGAAAGGGGGCGCGGCAAAATGCTGAAGGACATCACGCTGGGCCAGTATTTCCCCGGCGACACCGTGGTCCATAAGCTGGACCCCCGGACGAAGCTCATCCTGACCATCGTCTACATCGCGGCGCTGTTCATCGCCAAGGGACCAATCTCCTATGGACTGGTGTTCCTGTTCCTGGCCGCTGCGGTGGCGCTCTCGAGAGTGAAGGTCTCGGCCCTGTTCCGCGGCCTCAAGCCGCTGCTCATCATCATCATCCTGACGGCGGTGCTGAACCTCTTCTATACGAAGGGCGACGTGCTCGTCTCCTTCTGGATCTTCACCATTACGAAGCAGGGCATCATCAGCGCCTTCTTCATGGTCAGCCGGATCATGCTGCTCATCGCGGGTACCTTCCTCCTGACCTACACCACCTCGCCCATCGCCCTGACGGACGGGCTGGAGCTGCTGCTGAACCCGCTGAAAAAGATCCATGTGCCGGTCCATGAGCTGGCCATGATGATGTGCATCGCCCTGCGCTTCATCCCGACGCTCATCGAGGAGACGGACAAGATCATGTCGGCCCAGAAGGCCCGGGGCGCGGACTTCGAGTCCGGCAACCTTATCCAGCGCGCCAAGGCGCTGATCCCCATTTTGGTGCCGCTCTTCATCTCCTCCTTCAGCCGGGCCGATGAGCTGGCCACGGCCATGGAGTGCCGCTGCTACCGCGGCGGCGTGGGCCGGACGAGAATGAACCACCTCACCATGGCCGGGCGGGACTACGGGACCCTCGCCCTCGGCACGGCGCTGCTGGCCGCAGTGATCGTGCTCAAGGCCTTCGGGCTCTGACAGGAGGCTTCGCTTGCGGAATATCGCACTTTTTCTGAAATACGAGGGCACGGCCTACCACGGCTTCCAGATCCAGAAGACGGAGCGTACGATCCAGGAGACCCTGGAGCAGGCGGCCTCCGCCGTCCTGGGCCATCCGGTCCGCATGACGGGCTGCGGCCGCACCGATGCGGGCGTTCACGCCCGGGTCTACGTGGCGAACTTCTTCACCGACGCCCGCATCCCCACGGACCGCATCCCCTACGCCCTCAACACCCATCTGCCCGACGACATTGCCGTCACCGGCGCGCGGGAGGTGCCGGAGCACTTCAATGCCATCGGCTCCTGCGCGCGGAAGGAATATACCTATCTCATCTATAACTCCCACATCCGGGACCCCTTCTACGTCAACCGTGCCTGGCTCTATCCCAAGCACCTGGACGAGACCGTCATGCAGCGCGCTGGACAGCAATTTGTGGGCACCCACGATTTTGCTGCGGTGCGTTCGGTAGGAACCGACGTCAAATCCACGGTCCGTACGGTATACTATTACGAGGTGGAGCGGCAGGGGAACCTGATCTCCCTGCGCGTCTGTGCCAACGGCTTCCTCTACAACATGGCCAGGGCCATGGCCGGCACCGTGGTCTATGCCGCGGAGGGGAAGCTTCGGCCCGAGGACATCGGCGCGATCCTGGCGCGGGGCGACCGCACCGCCGCCGGTCCGACGGTGCCGCCCGGCGGGCTTTACATGACGAAGCTCTGGTACGAGGATGGGGAGGTCTCCTTCCATGTCGGAGAATGAACGGCAGACAGGACCGATCAACGAAACAGAACTCGGAACGCCCCTGCGCCCGGCGCAGGCGCAGAAGACTGCTCCGGTCCCGCTCCGGCGGGTGCTGCTGCTGGCCGGGCTGCTGGCGGCAGCGGCGCTGGTCCTCGGGCTGCTGGCCCTGCGGGACCGGATCGCCCCGGCCCGGCGGCACGGGACCTTTTCTTACGCCGCGCCGGAGGAGGAGAATACCTTCCGCTTCGTGGAGGGAAAATACAACGCCTACGCCGCCCTCGGAGATGCCTTCGTCACCGCGGCAGGGGACGGCCTGACGGTCTTTGACCGCAGCGGGACCGTGCTGGGCGCGGTTCAGGCCGCGCTGCCGACGCCGCTGCTTGTGACCGGGGGGCGGATGGCCCTGGCCTGCGACGCGGGCGGGAACCGCCTGGCGGCCATCGACGAAGCTGGCGCCGTGCTCCTGGATCAGGAGACCGAGGGGACGCTGCTGGATGCGGACGTCTCCGTCGGCGGGGCCGTCTGCTATGCGGAGCTGGGCCAGGACGGCGAAACGCTGCTCACGGTGCTGGACCGCCGCCAGCGGCAAATTTACCGCTATCATTCCTACACACGATACTTCAGTCAATGCGCCGTCTCCGAGGACGCAGACCTGCTCTGTGCCGCGGCCCTGGGCCAGGCGGGCGGCAATTTTGAGAGCACCGCCGTGCTCTTTGCCACCGATCAGGAGGACCCGCTCTGCGAGGTCTCCCTGGGCAGCCAGCTCATCCTGGATCTGCGGTTTCTGGACGGGGACACCGTCTGTGCCGTCGGGGAGGGGAGCGCCGTGCTCTTTGACCGCGGCGGCACGCTGCTTGGAAGCTATGACTACGGCGGCGCGGCCCTCCGGGACTGGAGAACCGGCTGGGACGGCGGTCTGCTGCTGGCCCTCAGTCCCTACGGGGCCGGCAGCCGCACGGAGCTTGTGGCGCTGGACTGCCGGGCGGCGGTCACGGCGCGGCTGACGCTGGAGGAGGAGCTGCTCTCCCTCTCCGCCGCCGGGGACCTCTGCGCGGTGCTGACGCCGTCGGGGCTGCGCATCTATGACGAAACCCTTGCCCAGTGCGCGTCCGCCGGGACGCTGCGGGCCGCCTCCGCCGCCGTGCTGCTGGCGGACGGCTCCGTGGTCCTGCTGGACGGCGGGTCCGGAACGCGATACCTGCCGGAATGACCGGGCAATAAAAGGAGAAACACTATGACACCACCACTTTGCTCGAAATGCAACAAAAACGTTGCCGTGATCTTTCTGACGCGGATCGAAAACGGAAAGACCTACAACGAAGGACTCTGCCTCAAGTGCGCCAAGGACCTTGGCCTCAAGCAGGTGGACGATATTATGAAGCGCATGGGCCTCACCGACGAGGACCTGGACGCCATGTCCAGCGAGATGATGTCCCTGTACAACGGCGCGCAGCAGGACCGGAACGACGACCAGAACGCCGATGATGACGACGACGATGAGATCGAGAGCCGCACGGCCACGTTCCCCTTCCTCAACAAGCTCTTCGGCAGCAGCGAAGCGCCGCAGTCCGAGGAGGAGCCGCTCCGGGACGAGCAGCCCCGCAAGGGCAAGGAGGGCCGCCCCGAGAAAAAGAAGAAATTTCTCGACAACTACTGCCTGAACCTGACGGCCAAGGCCCGCGCTGGCGGCCTCGACCAGGTCATCGGCCGGGAGACGGAGACGGAGCGCGTCATCCAGATCCTGAACCGCCGCCAGAAGAATAACCCCTGCCTCATCGGCGAGCCGGGCGTCGGCAAGACGGCCATCGCCGAGGGCCTGGCCCAGCGCATTGTCGCCGG
>CALICR010000102.1 GCA_938049125.1 uncultured Clostridia bacterium | reverse complement strand
ATATCGCCTACATGGGGGGGCTTTTTGTGCTGTCCGCACAAACTGGAGCAGTTCAATCCGCCGGGCGGCGGATTTTTTGTCATTATTAAAATATTATTCGATTTGACGTCATACTTTTGACATATTTCCGGCATACCATAAAGACAGTTCTTCGAAGGGAGCGATCTTGATGGAACGCGACGAATTATTTGGACAGGATCATGAGAACCAGGAAGGCGAAGGCCGTCCGGTCCCGACGGACTGGGACGGGGTGGACGCTCCGAAGTCTGATTTTACCGATAGCGCGGAGGCGCAGGCAAGCGAACAGTTTAACGCAGCGGACGAGGAAGCCACTGGCTCCCCGCGCCCGGAGTACCGGGCGCAGGCCAAGGGAGCCGGGAAGAAGTCCGGCGGCGCTGGAAAGCTGATCGCGGCGGCGCTGGCCTGTGCGCTGGTCGGCGGCGCGGCGGCGGGCGCGGTAACGGCCTCGCTGCTGGGCGGAAAGCAGACCACTGCGGTGACCACCACGGGCAGCAATGCAGGCGTTCAGACCTCGGGCAATGTGACCGAGGGGGCCGTGCAGCAGCTGGCCAGTGAGCTCAAGACCAACGTCGGGGACAAGGCCATGACGCCCGCAGACGTCTACAACGCCTACGCCGACAGCGTGGTGGCCATCGCCAACGAGGGCACGACCACGAACATCTTTGGCCAGGTTTCCGCGACGGCCAGCTCCGGCTCCGGCTTCATCCTGAGCGAGGACGGCTACATCGTGACGAACTATCACGTCATTGAGGGCGCCGAGAAGCTGACGGTCAAGCTGCATAGCGGCGACGAGTACGAGGCCACGGTGGTCGGCTATGACTCCACCAACGATGTGGCCCTCATCAAGATCGACGCCACGGGCCTGACGCCGGTGTCCATCGGCGACTCCGACGCGCTCCAGGTGGGCGAGACGGTGTGCGCCATCGGCAACCCTCTGGGCGAACTGACGAATACGCTGACCACCGGCGCGGTGAGCGCCCTGGACCGTGAGGTCAACACCGACGGCACGCCGATCAACATGCTCCAGACCGACTGCGCCATCAACGCCGGCAACTCCGGTGGCCCGTTGTTCGACATGAACGGCAATGTCATCGGCATCACCACGGCGAAGTATTCCGGCTCCACCGTGGAGAGCATCGGCTTTGCCATCCCGATCAACGACGTCATGAAGATCGTGGCCGACCTCCAGGCCTACGGCTACGTCACCGGCAAGCCCTTCATGGGCATCACGGTCATCGACATGGACAGCCAAGCGGCGCAGATGTACAACCTGCCCACGGGCGCGTTCGTCTACAGCGTGACCGAAGGCTCCTGCGCCCAGACCGCGGGCCTGCAGGAACAGGATATCATCACCGCGGTGGGCGACTATGAGGTCTCGACCAAGACGGATCTGATGGCGGCGCTCAAGAACTTCGCAGCGGGCGACACCACGACGCTGACGGTGTTCCGCGGCGGCCAGACGCTGACCCTGACCATCACCTTTGACGAGAAGCAGCCCGAGACCACGGAGGATGCCCAGACGAGCGAGGACGCACAGACGGAGCAGGGGACCGGTACGCCGGATACCCAGACCGTCCCCGGCGCGGATGCGCCGGACACCCAGATGCCGATCCCGTCCGAGCAGCGCCCTGTCTACCCCGGCAACTGATTCTTCCAAAGTAAAAAAACAGCCCGCCTGGGTCCGTGTGAAGTGGACCCGGGCGGGTTTTTTCTGCGGAGAAAACGGCCCCGGACGTTTTTGTCCGGGGCCGTGCTTTGCTTATTCGGCAGAGATAAGGTAGTAGTAGACGGGCTGGCCGCCGTAGAGGAGCGTGACCTCGGTGTCGCCGCCGCAGATCTCCTGGAAGATGTGCTCTGCTTCCTGGGCGTCGGTCTCCTGGATGTCCGCGCCGTAGAAGATGGAGACGAACTCCTTGCCGTCGGTGCGGACCTGCTCCGCCATGGCGGTGAGGATCTTGGAGACGTCCGGGTCGTTGGCGAAGAGCGCACCGTCATAGAGGCCCAGGTACTCGCCCGCATGGATCTGGTGGCCGTCGAAGTCAGAATCCCGGGCGGCGTAGGTGATCTGCATGGTGGAGACGCCGCCGAAGGCATTTCGCATCCCGTCGGTCAGCACCGGCTCCTCCAGGGAGGCGTCGAAGGCCAGCATGGCACTGATGCCCTGGGGCACCGTCTTGGTGGGGATGACGATGATGCGCTTTTCGGAGATGGGCACGGCCTGCTCCGCCGCGAGGATGATGTTTTTGTTGTTGGGCAGGACATAGACGATCTCGGCGGGCGTCGCGTTGACGGCGGAGAGAATGTCCTGGGTCGAGGGGTTCATGGTCTGCCCGCCCTCGACGATGTGGTCCACGCCGAGGTCCCGGAAAGCGTCGGCCAGGCCGGGTCCTGCGCAGACGGCAACGACGCCGTACTTCTTTTCCGGCGCGGCAATCTGAGCCTGAGCGGCCTTTTCGGCCTCGGTCATGACCTTCTCGGTGTGCTGCTCCCGCATGTTCTCGACCTTGACGGTCAGCAGCGCGCCGTATTCAAGGGCATGGGTGAGGACGTTGCCCGGCTCGTTGGTATGGACATGGACCTTGATGATGTCGTCGTCCGTCACCTGCACGAGGCAGTCGCCGATGCCGGAGAGGTAATCGTGCAGAACGGCGGGGTCCTTGTCATTGCCCCGGGAGACGATGAACTCGGTGCAGTAGGTGAAGAGGATATCCTCGTCCTGGAAGTCGGAGAAGCTGGCGGCGTCCTTGATCTCGGCGGCGCCTGCGTCGCAGACAACGTCGTTGCCCTGGAGGCTGGCCATCATGCCCTCGAGGATGCAGAGGTAGCCCTTGCCGCCCGCGTCCACGACGCCGGCCTTTTTCAGCACCGGGTTCTGGTCCACGGTTTCACGGAGCGCCTCGCCTGCGGTCCGGATGGCGGCAGCGAGCACGGCCTCAAAGTCGCCGCCCGCGGCGGCCTCCTCCCGCGCGGTTTCGGCGGAGCGGCGGGAGACGGTGAGGATGGTGCCCTCGGTGGGCTTCATGATGGCGCGGTAAGCGGCCTCGACGCCGGTGCTCAGCGCGTCGGCCAGCAGCGTGCCGTCGGCCTCCTCCTTGCCCTTCCAGGCCTTGGAGAAGCCGCGGAACAGCAGCGAGAGGATGACGCCGGAGTTGCCCCGGGCACCCCGGAGCATGGCGGAGGCCGTGATGTCGGCGGCCTTGGTGAGCGTCGGGTCCTCGGCGCGCCGGAGGTCCGCCACGGCGGCGTTCAGCGTCATGGACATATTGGTGCCCGTGTCGCCGTCCGGCACCGGGAAGACGTTCAGCTCATTGATGGGCTGCTTGTTGTTTTCGATGGAGGCGGCAGCGCTGATGACCATGCGCCGGAACGCTGCCCCGTCAATGGATTGCCTCACTGGTGTACACCTCCGTGTTGTTATCGTTCGTCCACCATGATGGAGTCAACGTGGACATTGATTGCCTTGACCGCGGTCCCCGTCGACTTCGTGACGTTGTAGGATACCTCGTTGATGATGGAAGACGAAACAACGGGAATGTTGACCCCGTGGTCCACCATGATGTGAAGATCAATGGTAATCGTGTCGTCGTCGTGGAACGTCACGGCGACGCCCTTGTTTGCGGATTCCTT
>CALICR010000101.1 GCA_938049125.1 uncultured Clostridia bacterium | reverse complement strand
GATCCCGGCACAGACCCGGACCCGGGGACCGACCCCGATCCCAACCCCGATCCCGACCCGAATCCCGAGAATCCGGCGGATGCACAAGGAGGAACCCATGATGAAAAGATTCGGCGCGCGGCTCACCGCGCTGCTGCTGGCCCTGGCGCTGCTGACCGTGTCTGGACTGTGCGCGCCGCTTGGCGGCGCAGCCCAGGCCGACAAAGCGGCGGCGAAGCAATTCGGCGCGCGTAGCGGAAAGCTGCTGGCGCAGCAGGACATCGTCCCGGCGGGCACCTCCGCCGCAGACTGGCTGGCCATCGCCCTGGCCCTGAGCGGCGTGGAGGAGGACTACGACGCCTACCGTACCGCGTTGGCGGAGAACGTCTCGGCGCGCTATGCAGAGTCCGGCGGTCTTGACGCCGTCCGGGCCACGGAATACCACCGTGTCGCGCTGACGGTGCTGGCACTCGGCGGCGACCCGACGGCCTTCGGGCAGGATGCGGACGGTACACCCATCGACCTCATCGCCGACGGCACCTACAGCTATGCCGGGGAGCTGGGGAAGCAGGGCCTCAACGGCTGGATCTTCGCCCTCATCGCCCTGGACGCCTCCGGCGCGGAAGTGCCCGCAGACGCGGCCCATTCCCGGGAGGACATGGTAAGCGCCATCGTCTCGGCCCAGAACGAGGACGGCGGCTTTGGCCTCCTCTCCGGCGGCAAGTCCGACGTGGACCTGACGGCCATGGCGCTCCAGGCCCTCGCGCCCTATGAGGATCAGTACGGCGAGACCGTGGCGCGCGCCCTCGACTACCTGGCGGGGCAGCTGACGGAGGACTGCGGCTTCGTGGGCTACGACGAGGAGAACCTCGAATCCACGGCCCAGGTCGTCCTGGCGCTCTGCGCACTGGGCCGCGACCCGGCCAAGGAGGCGCAGTTCTGCCGGGACGGCAAGACGCTCCTCACGGGTATGGACCGCTTCCGGATGGACGACGGCCTCTACCGCCACGCGCTGACGGACCAAATGGGCGACATGATGGCCACGGAGCAGGCTCTGCTGGCCGGGGCCGCGCTGGAGCGGCTGCGCACCGGCGGCCCAAGCATCTATGACTTTACGGGCTATGAAGCGCCGCCCCAGTCCGGCGGCAGCCCCTGGCCCTGGGCGGCGGGCGCGGCGGCGGCCCTGCTGGGTGCGGCGGCAATTTGGATCTTTTTGAGAAAGAGGAAGCATCATGCAGAGAAAAACGGATGAAATTCAGCGCGCGGTCAACCAGGTCATCCTGGGCAAGGAGACCGTCGTGCGCAAGGTCCTGCTGGCCATTCTGGCCGGGGGCCATGTCCTGCTGGAGGACGTGCCCGGCGTCGGCAAGACGACGCTGGCCGCGGCCTTCTCCCGGACCCTGGGCCTCGAGAGCCGCCGCGTGCAGTTCACCTCGGACACCCTGCCCTCGGACATCATCGGCTTCTCGGTCTACGACAAGCAGTCCGGCACGCTCCAGTATCAGCCCGGCGCAATCATGACAAACCTGCTGCTGGCCGACGAGATCAACCGCACCTCCAGCAAGACCCAGTCGGCGCTGCTGGAGGCCATGGAGGAGCACCAGGTGACGGTGGACGGTGTGACGCGCCCGCTGCCGCGGCCCTTCACGGTGCTGGCGACCCAGAACCCCGTCGGCTCCGCGGGCACCCAGCTGCTCCCGGCGGCCCAGCTTGACCGCTTTCTGCTGCGGCTCAGCATCGGATACCCGGACCGGGCGAGCCAGATCGCCCTTATGAAGGACCGGCACCACGAGAACCCGCTGGACGCCTGCCAGGCCGTGACGGATGCGAAGGAGCTGGAGGCCATCTCGGCGGAGGCCATGGACTGCTATGTGGCCGACAGCGTCTATGAATATGTCGCGGCGGTGGCCGAGGAGACGCGGAAGGACCCGGACGTGCAGCTGGGCCTCAGTCCCCGCGGCGCGCTGGCGCTCTGCCGGGCTGCAAAGGCCGGGGCCTACCTCGACGGGCGCGACTACGTGACGCCCGAGGACGTGGCGGACATTCTGCCCGACGTGGCGGCGCACCGACTGGTGCTCGGCGCCCGGGCGCGGCTCCATGAGCGCACGGCGGCCGAGGTGCTGGCCGAGGCCCTGGGCCGGGTCCCGCAGCCCGGCGTGCGGGAATTCCGGCGCGTATGAAACGCGGAGGCGCGGCCCTTCGGGCCGCTGGACGATATGCGGCGCTGCTGCTTCTGAGCCTTCTGGCGCTGGGAATGACGGCGTCGCCCTGGGCGCTGGCGGGACCGGCGGCGCTGCTGGTGCTGCCGCCGCTGACGCTGCTCTGGAGCCTCTGGGCGCGGCGGGGCCTGCGGGCGTCGCTGACGCTGCCCGGCTCCGGCGCGAAGGGCGCGGCCCTCGCGGGCGAGGTCCTGATCTGGGGCCGCGCGGCGGCGGGCCCGGTGCAGTGTGAGCTGCTGGTCCGCAACGATCTGACCGGCGAGGAGGAGCGGCTGCTCCTGCCCCTGGAGCCGGTCCCCGGCGGCTGCCGCGGGACGTTCCGCACCGTGACGCGGCACTGCGGGCGGCTGCGCGTCCGGGTGGAGGCGCTGCGGCTCTATGACCTCTGCGGCCTGTTCTTTGTCCGCGGCAGGGCGGAGGCCGCGCGGACGGCGACGGTGCTGCCGGAGACGTTCCCGGTGGAGCTTGACCAGAATCTGCTCCGCGCCGCGCCGGAATCCGACGGCGAGCTTCGGGCCGGACGGGCCGGAGCGGACCGCCAGGAGACCTTCCAGCTCCGGGAATACCGCCCGGGCGACGACCTGCGCGGCATCCACTGGAAGCTCTCAGCCAAGCAGGACCAGCTCGTCTACCGGGAGCCGGGTCTGCCCATGAAGCGGTCGCTGCTGCTCTGCTGGCAGAAGGGCGGGGCGCAGGCCGCGGACCTGGACGCCATGGCCGAGGTCGTGTTCTCCCTGGCCCAGGCCCTCAGCGAGGCGGGCTGCCCCTTCACCCTCGGGTGGAGCGAGGACGGCGAGAACCACCTGGAGGAGATCAGCGGCCAGGATGACCTGGTGCGGCAGCTGCCGCTGCTGCTCCGCCGCGGTGCGGGACCGGCGTGCCCGGACCCGGACTTTGCGGCCTTTGGCCGTGTCCTGCTGGTGACGGCGGCGCCGGAGACGCGCGCGGCCAATGTGCTGACGCTCTGCTGCGGCGAGAGCGCCGGGGCGGATGTCAGCTTTACGCCGGAGAACTACCGGGAATGCTTGGAGAGATTGGATGTTCCAGATGAAGCATAAACCGAATACGGCCTCGGCGCTCCGGCTGGAGCCGGAGGCACGGGACGCGCGCAGCGGCGGCGTCTTTGCTGCGCTGCTGCCCCTGGTGCCGGTGCTCTGCGGCGGTGCGGCGGGGTGGACGGCGCTCTTCGGGACGCCGCAGCCCTGGTGGCTGCTCTTCCTGGGCAGCGCGGCCGTCGCCTGCGGACTGATCTTCCTCTACGGGCGGCGCTGGGGACGGTTCGTCCTGCCCGGCGGCATCCTGCTCACGGTGCTCTTCGGTGCGGTGTTCCACAGGGCCGTGGCCGCTGGGGCAGGGGAGCTGGCGAACGCAGTGCTCGCGGCCTGGAGCCGCCGCACCGGGCGAATCTACGAGACGTTTTCCGGCGGCAATGCCGCCTATGCCTGGGTGCCGCTGTGGTTCGCGGCGCTGCTGCTCCTCTGCCGCGCGGCGGCGAAGGGGAGCCTGCTCCCGGCGCTGCCGGTGCTGCTTCCGCTGGCGGCGGCGGTGCTGACGGGGCTGATGCCCGCGCCTGTGGGCGCGGCGCTGCTCCTCGGCGCGGTGCTGCTCCCCCAGCGCGGTGCGCTGCGGGACAATGCGGTGCGCCTGACGGCGGCGCTGCTGGCCGCGGCCCTCGGCTTCGGCGCGGCGGCCCTCGGCGGGAGCCTGCCCTATACGGAATGGCGCGCGGCGCTCCGCCGCGACCTGCATGCCCTGCGCTATGACAGCACGGCGGCGTCCATGCCCGAGGGGCAGCTGGCGAACCTCGGCCCCTGGCAGAAGAGCGATGCGGAGGCCCTGGCCGTGACCATGGAGACGCCCCAGAAGCTCTACCTCCGCGGCGCGGTCTATGAGACCTACACCGGCACGGCCTGGGAGCCGCTGGCGGCGGAGGACCGGGCCGAGGCGTCGGACCTCTTTTACTGGCTCCATGCGGACGGCTTCTTCGGCCAGAGCCAGCGCTTCTCCGCCGCGGAGGCGGCAGGGGAGACCGCGGCACAGGCCGTGACGGTGGAGAACTTGGGCGCGGCCTGCAAGGCCCACGCCTACCTGCCCTACGGCGTGTCCGCCGCGGGGCTGGACGCCGGAGCGGCGGGCGACATCGCCATGACGGCAGACGACGCGGCCCTCGCCAGCGTTTCCGGCACCATCGCGGACTGGTATATGCTCCAGCGCAGCCTGGCCGAGGTCCAGGACACGGAGGCAGCGCAGCAGTATCTCGCCCTGGAGGAGGCCTACCGGGCCTATGTGGAGGAGCACGACCTCCAGATGACGGCGGCGAGCTGGTCCGTGCTGGACCGGCAGCTCGGCGGCGACGAAGCGCCCCACGCCCTACGGGATATCCTGACGTCCATCCGGGACTTCCTGGCGGAGAAGCTCCGCTACGATGAATCCGTCTACACCCTGAGCGGCAGCGGCGATTTCCTCGCCCAGGTGCTCGAGCGCAGCGGCGCGGGCTACAGCGTCCAGTACGCCACGGCGGCCGCACTGATGCTCCGCTACTACGGCGTCCCGTCCCGGTATGTGGAGGGCTACTTCCTGACCGCCGATGAGGCGGCCCGGCTGGACGCCGGGGAGACGGCGGTGCTGACGGAGAAAAACGCCCACGCCTGGGCGGAATATTATCTCAACGGCGTCGGCTTCGTGCCCTTCGAGGTGACGCCGGGCTACTACGAGCCGGAGGACATCCCCGGCGACGAGGGCGGGGGCGGTACGTCCTACGCGGGCAATCCCGCGCAGTACGAGACGGCCCGGCAGCCCTCCGAGACGGATCAGGAGGCCGCGCCCACGGTAGCATTCCGGGCGGTCTGGCTGCTGCCGGTGCCGGTGCTGCTCCTGCTGGGGCTGCTGATCCTGGTGCTGGTGCGGCGGGGGCGGCTCCGCCGGGCGCTGCGGCGTATTGACGAGGCGGAGAACCGCGACGCCATCGCTCTGCGCTACGGCTATGCGGTGCTGCTGCTCCGCCATCTCCGGGGCACGCCCCCGGCGGGCGGCGAGGAGGCCGCGGCGCTGAACCGTGAGGCGCTGTTCAGCCGCCACGACATGACGGCGGATCAGCGTGCGGCCATGGATGCCTACGCGGCGGCGGTCCGGACGGCCTGCCATGCGGAATGGGGCCGTCTGCGGACGCTCCGCTACCGCTATCTTGACTGTATTGATCTCTAAACGCGGCGCGCGGCGCCGGAGGAGGAATGAATATGACAAAGGCACGTAAGGCCATGGCGGTCCTGCTCAGTCTGATGATGGTGTTCTCCTGCGTGGGGACGGCCTCGGCGGACGAGGGCGGAAGCTTCTACCTGTCCGTGACGACGGACACATCGGTCCTGATCGAACCGGTGGAGGTCCGGTATGCGGCGGGCCAGACCGTCGCGGAGGCGCTGCTTGCCAGCGGCTACCGCTTCGAGGGACTGGAAAGCGGCTACATCAGCGCCATCGAGGGCGTCGCAGGCAATTTCAGCCGCTACTACGACGGCGGCGGCTACGACCTGAGCCGCCCCGCCGCAGACATCACGGCCATCTACTTTACGGAGCAGCTCAGCTGGTCCGAGGAGATGTTCGCACTGGTGAAGGCCATGGGCGCGTTCCGTGCGCGGACAGACCATGTGCAGAACTACCCTGCGGCGAACACGGCCTACAAGGCGGCGCGCAGAGCCCTCCGCAATGCGGACGACGCGGCGGCGAAGCAGCTCCGGGAGGACCTGGAGGCGGCCATCGCGGACTATGAGGCGCTGCTGAACGGCCCGAAGTACCGCGTCACGGTCACAGCGTCCCAGGGCGGCCAGACGGTTTCGGGCGGCACGCTCCGCCTGACCGACGCCTACGGCAACGTCACCGAGGGGCAGGGGACCTCGGCCTCCGTCATCGCGGGGACCTATACCTTCTCCGTCTCCGACGGCGGCTTTGACCGCACCGAGGGGACCGTCGAGGTGACGGGCGACACCGCCCTCTCCGTAACGCTGCCCGGCGGCGACTGGTTCGGCACGACCCAGATCCTGAACGCCGACAAGGAGGCCTATGACGCGGTCCAGGACGCCGCGGCCCACACGCTGCGCGTCCGCATCCCAGACACGAGCGGCGACCACACGACTTACCTGAACGCGGGGATCGGCGACGTGCCGGACCGGGATACGACCCGCCTTCGCACCATCTACACCGGCACCGACGGCGTGGACTACTCCACGGCGGTCCGGAGCTGGGAGAGCACCAGCACCACGATGCGGTTCCTGGTCGCGGAGGGTCTGACGGGCCGCAGCTTCACGCTGGAGGCCCAGTATCCCGCGGCGGACGGCACGACGCAGATCCAGAGCCTCGCGGTGGAGATCGTCCGGGTGCCGACCCTCGCGTCTCTCAGCGTGACGGCGGAGGGCACGGCGCTGCCCCTCAGCTTTGACCCGCTGACGGAGCGCTATACGCTCACGACGGTCTCGGACACGGTGGAGATTGCCGCAGAGGCCTTCGGGACCGACGGCTATACCGTCTCCGGCACCGGTACCGCCGCCATCACCGGCAGCACGGTCCGGCACGATGTGACCGTTACCGGCGCCAACGGCGAAAGCCGGACCTATACGCTGAGCTTTGAGAAGAAGGACGCGGTCTCGGTCCGGGTGACGTCGGCCTCCGGGGCCTCGGTCTCGGTCCTGAACGCGGCGGGCGCAGAGATCGCGCCGGTGAACGGCGTCTATCGCCTGATCCCCGGCGAGGAATATGTCTGCCGCTCCGACGTGGAGGGCCTCTACTTTGCAGAATCCGCCTTCACGGCCCGGGACGGCCTGACGGTCACGGCCCCCGCGCCGGAGGCGAAGGACGCCATCAGCGCCTTTGCGCTCTACAACCGCAGCAATGCGTCCACCCGCGTGACCTTCGAGGGCAGCCTCAGCCAGGCGGACCACAGCCTTACCTACACCGTGCCCGATGCGAACAGCAGCGTCTACGCCCAGGCGGACGCGCTCAGCGGCTATACAGTCACGGCGCATTACCTCAAACAGACTACTGTTTCTTCGACCAACGGGACCCCCAATGCGGTCGTAATCTCCAATCCGGTCGATGCGGCCGGTGCGGCAAAAGCGCTCAGCTACGGCCTGGCCAAGTGCGGCTACAGCCAGACGGTCACGCTGCGTGCGGAGCGCGCCAGCGGCGGCGTTACCTACTACCAGGAATACCGTATGCTGCTGAAGCGTTCTGAGAGTCTCCAGAGCCTGGCGCTCCAGGACAGCCGCGGCGACCTGCAGCTCCTCAATACGGCGGGAGAGAAGGTCAAATTTCTTCGAACGATAACGGACTATCAGGTGACGGTGGACCGGGGCGAGACAGCACTGACGATCGGCGCTCACTTCATCAACGAGTCCACCACCTCCCCGGTGGGCGGCGGCTACTACGCGCTCGTGAACGGCGTGCGCTATGAGAGCCTGGCGGACGTCTCGGTGCCGCTGGACACGGAAAAGTCCGCGGAGGCCCTGGAGATCAAGGTCTGCCACGCGGATGAAAACGCCGTGGCGTCGACCTACCGCTTCACGGTGAACAAGACGGACCCGGTCCGTGTGACCTTTGAGACAGACCCGGCGGACGCCGTCGTCTTCCTGACCGACAACGCGACGGGCCGCCGCATCACCGGTGAGAACGGCGTCTACTCCCTGGTGCCCGGCGGGAGCTACACCTACACGGTCACCCGCAGCGGTTATCAGGGCATCCGCGAGGAGACTTATACGGCTCCGGAGGCGGATACGGTACTGACGCTCCGGCTGACCGCCGCGCCGGAGAGCACGCTGCCGGATTACACGGCCCAGTGGCCCTCCTTCCGCGGTGACGACCAGAACAACGGCATCCGCAATGTCAAAACCCCGGTGAAGGCCGAGGAGGCCATGCTGAGCTGGGCCACCAAGCTGGGCGAGGGCTACTCCGGCGATGCCTGCGGCTGCCCGATCCTTGTGGACGGCTACCTCTACGTCTACGCCCAGAACTGGCTCTACAAGGTGGACACGGTGTCCGGCGAGATCGTAGCCCGGGGCCAGATGGACCACGCGTCGAGCTTTGGCATCAACACGCCCACCTATGCGGACGGCATGATCTTCGTCGGCCTCTCCGACGGCACGGTCCAGGCCTTCAACGCCGATACGCTCGAGTCCCTCTGGATCTACCGCGACGCCCGGAAGGGCCAGCCCAACTGCCCCATCGTCTACCACGACGGCTACATCTATACCGGCTTCTGGCTCGGCGAGACCATGGAGGCCAACTACGTCTGCCTCAGCGTCACCGACGAGGACCCGGCAAACGCCAAGGAGGAAAAGCTCCCGACCTGGACCTACACCTCCAAGGGCGGCTTCTACTGGTCCGGCGCTTACGTCTCCGACGACTATATGATCCTCGGTACTGACGACGGCGCGGCGGGCTACACGACCGGCCATGCCAGCGTGCTCTCGCTCGACCCGAAGGACGGCACGCTGATCGACAGCCTGACCCTCTCGGAGACCGGCGACATCCGTAGCTCCATGACCTACGTGTCCGGCACCTGCTACTTCACCACCAAGGGCGGCTATTTCTACGGCCTCTCCGTGGATGCGGCGGGCAAGCTCGGCACACTGCGGAAGCTGAAGCTCTACAACTACGCGAGCGACGCGGCGAACCCGGCCATGAGCACCTCAACGCCCACGGTCTACAACGGCCGCGCCTACATCGGCGTCAGCGGCACGTCCCAGTTCGGGGCCTACTCGGGTCACAATATCACGGTCATCGACCTCGGAAGCTGGGACATCGCCTACACGGTCCGGACCCAGGGCTATCCTCAGACCAGTGGCCTGCTGACCACGGCCTATGCGGCGGAGACGGGCAGCGTCAACGTCTACTTCTTCGACAACTACACGCCCGGCAAGCTCCGGATGCTCACGGACCGGCCCGGCCAGACGGCACCGGCGGAGACCATCGTGGAGAGCTATACCACGGGCGGCAGCACCACGTCCTATGAGACGGCCTACGCGCTCTTCACGCCGGTGGGTGACGAAGCCCAGTACGCCATCTGCAGCCCCATCGTGGATGAGTACGGCAATATCTACTTCAAGAACGACTCGGCGCGGCTCATGGCCATCACCAGCACCATCGAGCGGCTGGAGCTGACGGCTCAGCCGGACAAGACCAGCTATGCCGCGGGTGAGACCTTCGACCCGGCGGGCATGAAGGTGACGGCGGTCTACACGAACGGCGCGGCCCGGGACGTCACGGATTATGTGACCTGGTCCGAGGAGGCGCTGACGGCGGAGGATACGGAGTTCGAGATCCGCTTCCCCTACGTGAAGTACCAGAACGCCGAGGGCGAGGCCGGTGTGCCCGTGGCGGAGCCGACGGTGACAGTGACGCTGGAGATCGGCGGAAGCGCCGTCCAGCTGGGCGACGTCAACGGTGACGGCAAGGTCACGAACCTCGACGCGGCGCTGGCCTATGCGGGCTACAACGGCACCTTCGCGCTGACGGAGAACCAGCGCAGGGCGGCGGACGTCAACGGCGATGGCAAGGTCACGAACCTCGACGCGGCGCTGATCTACGCCTACTACAACGGCGCCGTCACCTCCTTCGACGATTTCCGGAAAAACTGAATAAAAGGGAGCCGGGTACGGATTATTCCGCACCCGGCTTTTTGCCACGCAGAAGCAGAGCAAAAATATGAATGTGCCGTTTTCCCGCCCATTCGGGGGAAACGACAAATGATGCACAAAAGCTTCATGCGCCGGTATGCTGCACGTTTTCGTGGTGCGGCACCGGCGCATGAGGCTTTTTTCGGAGATCAGGTCACAGCTTCGTCCGACCGGGCCGCATGGACCGGTCGGTCGTAGAAGCCGGAGCGGAGATGGCGCGCGAGCAGGAGCAGACCGCGGACGCACAGCTCCACGGTCATGGCGATCCACATACCCCGCAGGCCCAGGGAGGGGACCAGCAGCAGCGCCAGCCCGAGGCGGACGATCCAGATGCTGCCGAGGTTCAGCATACTGGGCGCGAAGGTGTCGCCCGCGCCGCGCAGCGCACCCCCGGCGACGATGGAAACGCCGAAGAGCGGCTCCGCCCAGAGCTCCATGCGGAGCACCTCCGTGGCCAGCGCCCGGACCGCCGGGTCCGGCGTCAGCATCCGGAACACGAAGGGGCAGAGCAGCATCATCAGCAGGGCAGTGAGGCCCATGAACGCGCCGCCCAGGCCGATGCAGATGCTGCCGAAGCTCCGGGCCTCCCGGTGCTGCCCCGCGCCGATGC
>CALICR010000100.1 GCA_938049125.1 uncultured Clostridia bacterium | reverse complement strand
GTCTTCTCGTCGCCGGTGCGGAGGGTGCCGCGCAGCAGCGCCGTGTCCGGCAGGATGTTCGGGGCCGACCCCGCCGTGAACTGGCCGACGGTCAGGACCCCGGCGGCATAGGCGCCGCTCTCGCGGCCCCTCAGGCCCTGGAGCGCCTGGTGGAGGGCGACGCCCATGGTGATGGGGTCCACGGCGTGCTCCGGATAGGCCCCGTGCGCCCCGCGGCCCCGGAGCAGGACGGAGAACTCGTCCACCGACAGCATCATGGTCCCGCTTTTCTGGCAGAACACCGCGCCCGGCGCGGCCCGCCCCGCGGCCACATGGCAGGCCAGCGCCGCCTCGGGCCGCGGCTCCGCGAGGATGCCCGCGTCGATCATGCTCCGCGCGCCCAGGAAGCACTCCTCGCCGGGCTGGAACATGAGCCGCACGGTGCCCGGCAGCGCCGCCTCGCGCGCCTTCAGCAGCCGCGCCGCGCCCAGGAGCATGGCGGCGTGGAGGTCGTGGCCGCAGGCGTGGCAGTGCCCCGGCGTGCGGCTCTGAAACGGCAGACCGCTCTCCTCGGGCATGGGCAGCGCGTCAAAGTCGGCCCGCAGCAGCAGCACCGGACCGCCGTGCCCGAGCTCCGCCCGGACGCCCGCCCCGCAGACCTGCGCCTCCACGCCCAGCTCCCCCAGGCGCTTCAGAATGTAGGCCCGCGCCAGCGGCACGTCCAGCCCCACCTCCGCCGTCTCATGAAAATACCGCCGGTCCCGCACCAGCTCGTCCCGCAGCGACTCTGCGCGCTGAATTTCATCCATATCCGTGTGCTCCCTTCGTCCGTGAAAATGAGATGTCTCCCCGTGACGTGACAGGCTGTGCCCGTCCCGCAGACAGGATCCATCATACATTATAGATAGAATACCCGGAATGCGCAAGGCCAATGCAGCCGCCGGACAGAGAACGCGCCCGCCGGGCAATCCCGGCGGGCGCGGATCGGAGGAGATGGGGAGGCGTCAGCCCAGCGCGGTCCGGACCACGGCCTCGGCGAGGACCTGGGTCGGGTCCAGCGTGGGGACGCCGAAGTCGATGCGGCCGAAGGCCACGGGCAGCTCCGTGCAGCCGAGGATGAGCGTCTCGGCCCCGCGGTGCAGCAGGTCCCGGAGCGCCGCGCGGACGGGCGCGAGGTCCAGCTGCCAGTTGCCTGCCTTGACGCCCTCGTAGATGAGCGCCATGACGGCCTGCTGTCCCGCCGCGTCCGGCGTCACGACCCCGATGCCCTCGTCCCCGAAGGCGCGGGCGTAGACGCCGGACCGGATGGTCCCGTCGGTGGCCAGCAGGCCCACGGTCCCGATGCCCCGGGCCCTGACCTGCCGGGCCGTCTCCCGGGGCATATGCACGAAGGCGGCGTCCGGCGCTTCCGCCCGGACGAAGCCAAGGACCCGGTCGTAGAAGTAGTGGGCCGTGTTGCAGGGCATACAGAGGACCTCCGCCCCGGCGTTCAGGAGCAGCCTTGCGCTCCGGCACAGCTGGGGCACCGGATCCTCGCCGCCGTGGAGGATGGCGGCAGTCCGGTCCGGAATGTCCGTGTTGCTGTCGATGATGACGTGGAGGTGGTCCTGGTCCGACGCGGCGGGCGTGGCCAGGATGATCTTTTCGTAGAGGTCACAGGTGGCCAGCGGACCCATGCCGCCGAGGATGCCGACGATTTTTTTCATTGCACCGCACTCCCCTCAGCCTTCCAGAAAGGAGCGGGCCGTCATCAGCTCAATGGGGTCCTTGGCCGTATAGGCCACGGTGCAGGCCCCGGTGCGGACCGCGCCGGGGTACCAGGACGCCCGGCGGGCCATCCGGTGCTCCCGGAAGCAGATCTCCAGCGTGTAGGAATCCTTCAGCGGCACGATGTCGTGGGGCTTCGCGAGGGCCGCGAGGACGCCGGCATAGATGCCCTCCACAACCTCGTCGGGGTGGGGGCCCCAGACGGCGCTGCCGGTGCAGTCCTTGGCCGCATAGGTCCCGATGCCCGGGCAGAGGGCCGCGGCGGCGTCGCAGATATAGCGGTCGCCGGAGAGGAACACCGACGGCACGCCCAGCGCCGCCGCCCAGAGGGCGTTCATGCTGAACTCCGAGGCCAGCTCGCCGTCCAGCTTCATCCAGGCGTAGAGCGGGTGCTCGATGGTGTGGGCCAGGGGGCTGCCGTCGCAGCCCTCGGGGGCGTGGTAGCCGATGTAGATCGCCGCGTCGTAGCTCGGGTCGAGGCCGCACATCATGGCCGCCGGCTCGTTCTGCCAGCCGCGGTGGAGCAGCACGCCCCGGGGCAGGCCCGCGGGGTCGATGTTGCGTGCGTCCTCGTGGCCGTCCTTGACCAGCACGGCGTAGCCCAGCTCCTGGGCCGCGCGGCAGGCCGCGGCGACCTCCCGGGTCAGCTGGCGGCAGGCCTCGTCATAGCCCTGGCCGCCGAAGCGGGTCTCCTCCCAGCTCGAAACGCCGGAGACACCCTCCAGGTCCGCGCTGAGAAACAGCTTTTTCATAAAATTCCCTCCTCTTGGCTTTGGGCCCGCGCGAATACGACGCGGCCGCCGGTCATGGTCAGCACCGGCGCCGTATGGCGGAGCTCCATGGGATCCATGGTGAAAATGTCGCGGTCCAGCACCGTGAGGTCCGCGTAATAGCCCGGCTTCAGGCGGCCCTTGCGGTGCTCCTGAAACTCGGCGTAGGCGCTCTCCAGGGTATAGGCGTCCACGGCGGTCTCCACGTCCACCCGCTCCGACGGGACAAAGGCCGTCCCGCCGTCGGGCCCGCAGCGGGTCACGGCGGCGCCGAGGTTCCAGAGCGGCGCGCAGGTCTCCACGGGGCAGTCGGTGCCGTAGGAGAGGTGGACGCCCGCCCGGAGCATACTGCCGAAGGCGTAGGACGTCTCCGCCAGCGCCGGGCCGCAGAGCGTCCGGGCCAGCGCCCGGTCCGAGTCGAGGAACACGGGCTGGGCCATGACGAGCACGCCGAGGTCCGCAATGCGGCGGCAGAGGGCGCGGTCCGTGATCTGACAGTGGATGACCGCGTGGCGCAGCGGGTTTTTCTCCCCGGCGGGGAAGGTGGCCTCGTAGGCGTCCAGCACCCGGGAGATGGCCTCGTCGCCGATGGCGTGGGTCACGACCTGAACGCCGTGCTCCGCCGCCAGGGCGCAGAAGGCGGCCATGTCCGCCCGGGACGTCCAGGCGAGACCGTGGTTGTCCGGCTCGCCCGGGTAGCCGCCGCGCAGCATCGCCGTGCGCGCGCCGAGGCTGCCGTCCTGGAAGAGCTTCAGCGGCCCGAGGGTCAGGAGCCCGTCGTCCTGTCCCCGGCGGCTGTATGCGCCGCGGGTCAGGCTCTCCCGAAAGGCGGCGAGGTCGTGGAAGCAGACCTGGTGCCGGTAGCGGATGGGCGCATCGCCCGCAGCGTAGATCTCCTGCAGCAGCGAGAAGGCCAGCTCCGCGTCCTCAATGCTGGTGCCGACGTCGTTGCTCTGGACGCTGGTGAGGCCCAGCGAGGCGGCGTAGTCCATGGCGTTCCGGAGCATGGCGCGGCGCTCCGCCCGGGTGAAGCCGGGCACCAGCGCCTTGACGTAATTGCAGGCGCTGCCCCGGAAAACGCCCGAGCACGTCCCGCCCGCCTCCCGGAGCACCTCGCCCGCCGGGCAGCGCCGAAGGTCCGGGGAAGCCGCGAAGCGCTCCGACGCCAGCGTGTTGGCTGCGACGATGTGGCCGCAGACCCGCTCCAGCACCACGGGCACGTCGGTGCGGATGCGGTCGAGGTCGTGCCGGTCCGGCAGCCGTCCGTCCGGGAAGTCGTCCTGGTTCCAGCCGATGGCGTGGAGCCCCCGCTCCGTCCGCTCCGGATGGGCCGCACAGAAGGCGCGGCAGCGCTCCACCAGCTCGTCCACGGAGCGGACGCCGGAGATGGGCGCCTCATAGCGCGTCTCCGCCAGCTGCATGAGGTGCAGATGGCTGTCGTTGAAGCCGGGGACGACGGTGCGGCCCCCGCAGTCGATGGTCCGGCACCCGGGCCGGGCCAGCGCGAGAATTTCCGCATCGCCGCCCACGGCGCGGATCACGCCGTCCTCGGCGCAGAGGGCGCTGCGGAAGACGCCCCGCTCCACATAGAGCTTCGCATGGTGAAGAATGGTCTGCATAAGGTCCTCCCTCCCGGACGGTCATACCCGCCCCTATTTTAGCACGGGATGCGCCCCGCGGCAAGCGCCCCGGCCCGGAAAGGCCTCCGGACACGGGGATGCCTCCGGACCGGGGGAGCGGGATGCCCGCCCCGGTGCGCCCGGGCGCTCTCAGCGGCAGGAGAATTCCGTGATCTCCTGCCGGACGTCGAATTCGCCGTCCTGAAGGCCGCGCTCCTCCGTCTCCATCTCGCCGCACTGGCTGTCGTAGGGGTCGATGCGGAAGAAGCACTCCGGCGCGTCGAAGCCCGCCTGATAGCCCGTGTTCGTCACGACGCGCAGCGGGTCCGCGTTGCCGAAGTTGAAGTTCCAGGTCTCCCGGTCGCCCGCGCGCCAGGCCGCGCCGCCGTAGGCCGGGTCCGCAAAGAGCCAGCCCGCCGGGGCAATGTAGAACTGCGCCCAGTCGTGGCACATACAGTTCCGGAGGCCCGGCCGCCAGTCGCCGCTGCCGTCGTAGGTCTCCAGTCCGGCGCGCCAGCCGCCGTGGAACACGGCGGGAATGCCGACGCAGCGGCAGAGCGTCACGAACATCAGCACCTGCACGCCGCAGTCGCCCACGAGGTTTCGGGCGCAGCCGTCGGAGATGCTCTCGAGGCAGAAGTAGCTCCGCATATAGGAGTAGCGCACGTTGGTGGTCACATAGTCATAGAACCGCCGCGCCTTGGCAAGCGGGTCGGTGAGGCCCTCTGTCAGCTCCTCCGCCAGCACGCGGAGGTAGGGCGTGAAGGCGATGTGGGGCGGCTGCTCCTCGAGGTCGAAGCCGGGCTGGTCCGCGCTGGGCCGGAGGGAGGCGAGGTCCACATAGCGGGCCTCCCGGGTGAGGCGGTATTCCGCCGTGAAGTCCCGGTTTTCCCGGAGCGTCTGCTCAAAGAAGGCCACGGGCTGGTCCGCCGTGGGGGCCGAGAGATGGTTCGCGTCCGGGGCCGAGACGGTGATGTCGTGCTGGCCCTCGCTGGCGCAGGGCAGGGGCAGATAGGCCCGCAGCCGCATCCCGGGCCGGAAGAGATCCTCCCGCAGCCGCAGCGTCTCCCGGACGCCGAAGCGGAGCGTCATGGTCCCGTTTTCCTTCAGCTTGGCGATCAGCTCCCGCCGGACGCCGCCAATGTACTTCGTGTCCACGCCGCCGCCCCAGGCGCTGCCCGCCCGGGCCGCGTAGGCCGGGTCCGTCTTGCAGAGCGTGTCGAGGAAGCTGGCGGAGTACCGGGGGCGGCCCTGGTACTGGATCCAGTCGATGCGGCCCGCGCGCTCCAGCGCGTCCAGCTCTGCGCCGTCAAAGCCGGGCAGGAGGGAGGCGGCATAGGAGATGGCGGTCTCGCGGGTGTAGGGATAGTCCAGGGGCAGGCGGCGCAGGATCTCCCGGTGCGCCGTGAGGCTCTGGCGCATGGCGTTCGGGAGCTGGCCCGCCAGTTTTTCGTCGATGCGGCGAATGGCCTCGTCAAAGTCGCCGATGCCCTGGAGCCGGGCGATGTCGTCGGGCACGCCCATGTGAAGGAAGCGGAAGGAGTCGTTCAGATTCATGTCATACCCTCCTCTCAGCCCACGACGCGGCCCAGCACGCGCAGGAAGTTGCCGCTGCCGATGCCCGCAAGGTCCGCCTCGGAGAAGCCGCGGCGGCGCAGGGCGTCAAGGAAGTTCCGGCAGTCGCCGGAGTTGGCGAGGCCCGGGGTCTCGTTGGCGATGGTGTCCGGGTCGTCCTCGCCGAGGTAGCCGCAGAAGTCGAAGCCGCAGGCCACGTGCTCCGCGCCCACCAGGTCCGCGATGTAGGCGGCATGGTCCGCCAGCCGGTCCACGGTGGCGTGGGTGGGATCGATGAAGCTGCCCCAGGCGTTCATGCCGATGACGCCGCCCCGCTCCGCGATGGCGCGGATCTGGTCGTCCTTCAGGTTGCGCTTGGCGTGGCAGAGGCTCCAGGCGTTGGAGTGGGAGGCGATGAAGGGCTTCTCCGTGTGGGCTACGACGTCCCAGAACGTCTTTTCACTGGCGTGGGAGACGTCCACGAGCATCCCGAGGCGCTCCATGAGGCGCAGCGCCTCGGCGCCAAGGTCCGTCAGGCCGTCGCCGGGCCCCTCGTGGGCCGAGCCGGCGGCAAAGGCGTTGTCCGTGCTCCAGGTGAGCATGGCGTGGCGGAAGCCCAGGTGATAGAGCGTGTGGAGCCAGTCCGGCTCCGTGCCGAGGCCGTCCAGCCCCTCGAGGCCCAGCAGCACGGCGGTCCTTCCGCCGTCCATGATCCGGGCGAGGTCCCCGGCGGTATAGCCGATGGCCAGCCGGTCCTGCACGGCGTCGAACTCCGCGAAGGAGGTGCGCAGGATCTCCAGCATGGTGCGCTGCGGGTCGCCGAGGTCCGCGTCCAGATAGATGGCGTAGAGCAGGCCGCTGACGCCGCCCTTGTCGTAGAGCGGCAGGTGGCGGGTGCGGATCACGTCGTGCTCCCCGGCGAAGACGCGGTTGCGGATGTCGGCCATGGTGTCGGAATGGCAGTCAAAAATCTTCATTGCGAAGCTCCTTTCTGAAAATGGGGAGGAAAACGGACGACTCCGCGCCCGGCGAAGGGCCAGACGCGGAGCGGTTCCATGTGGGTGGGCAGGCGCCGGGAGGTCCCCGGCGGCGCCTGCCCGAAAGAAAGAGAGAGGGTAACGGAGAGGAGACGTCTCAGCTCCGGACCTTTTTGTTGTGGCGTGCCACCATGATGAGCGCGACGGCGAAGAAGAACAGCGGGCCGACGACGGACCAGATGGTGGAGGACCAGTCGCCGCTCATGGCAGGCTCGATGATGCAGAACACGTTGGCGAAGAGGATAACGCCGGTGACGATGTAGGAGGCAAGCTTTGCGCTGGCCTTCGTCTTGTAGAACACGTAGGGGCGCTCGAGGTCCAGCTTCTTGAAGGCCGGGAACGCGCCGGACAGGAAGGCGTAGGGGATGGTGTTGGCGATGGTGGTCATGACGAGCAGGAGGTTGAAGAACTCATCGATGCCCTTGCCGCCGAAGGCCACGGCCAGCACGAAGACGGAGATGATGCCGCACTGGACCCACAGGGCGTTCTTCAGGGTTCCGGTCTTGGGATCGACCTTCTGGATCCATTCGGGCCACAGACCCTTGGGGGTGCCCTGGATGGTGGACTTCAGCGAGGTGTACATGCACTCGAGGATGCAGCTCGTGGTGCTGCAGAAGAGGATGAGGCCGACGATGCGGGCGAACCAGTGGGAGATGGTCAGGGCCGCAGCCTCGGAGGCGCCGAAGCCGGACGCCAGGGTGAAGCCGAGGTTCTTCATGATGATGACGGCGGCGTTGCCCATGTTGATCTGGCCGCTGAATTCCGCCCAGTTTGTGAACATGCCGCAGACAAAGATGCCCAGGCAGTAGGCGACGGTGATGAAGCCGGCGGAGAAGAGCATGGCCTTCGGGATGGTCTTGCCGGCGTCCTTCGTCTGGTCCGTGACGCTGGAGAAGATCTCGCTGCCGCCGTAGGCCAGGATGGCAAAGGCGAAGAAGGAGATGATGCCGCCGGTGCTCTGGTAGCTCTCGTTGGGGGAGTGGAAGAAGCCGTAGGCGCTCAGGGGCTGGGCAAACTGGCCGCCGTTGCAGATCAGCACGAGGACGCCGCCGACCATCAGCACGCCCACGAGGCCCATGACGAGGGAGCCGCCGATGCTGAAGAATTTGGAGATGTTCTCCAGGCCGCTGACCGCGATGATGGTCAGCACCAGGGTCAGGACGACGCCGAGGATGCCCAGGGTCTGGGCGGAGGTGAGGCCCAGGATGGACCACGCGCCGGTGTTGTCGCCGCCGCTGATGAGCGCGGACAGGTAGACCCACTCAGAGGAGGCCACGACCAGCATGAACCACACCAGCGTGCCGGCGTAGTTGAGCAGTGAGCCGCAGAAGGCGAATTTCGTGCCGAGGGAGCGCTCCATCCAGTTGTAGAGGCCGCCGGCATCGTCCCGCAGGGCGGAGCCGTACTCGGCCATCATGAAGGAATAGGGCACGAAGAACAGCAGCGCCGCCAGGATCAGGATCGGAATGGCGGAGTATCCCATCTGGTAGTAACACCGGGGGATGTTGTTGAAGGCGAGGACCT
>CALICR010000099.1 GCA_938049125.1 uncultured Clostridia bacterium | reverse complement strand
ATAGCAAAATAAGAAATGTGCCATTTCCTCGCCCCCTGCGGGGCAACCGGAAATGATGCACAAAAAACTTCATGCACCGACATTTATGGTTTTTGAGGTGCGGCATTCCTGCATGAAGTTTTACGCCTCGGGCCAAAGAACCTCGGTGGTCCGCAGGCCGAGCCAGCTGCCGCAGGGGACGTCGGTGGTGAAGCCGGACGTGCCGCGCTCCACGAGCTGCCGTACCGTGCCACCGGCGCTTTGGGTCTCCACCACGAGGTAGGCCGTCCCCGCCTCGGGCGTCAGGGACTCCGGCGTCTCCTCCGGGGCGTAGGCGTCCTCCCGGAGCGCCGTGCCGCCCGCGTCCACCTGCCGGATCACGACGGATTCCGGCACGTCGAAGGCGGCGAAGGTGCAGGAGACCGAGGCCTGATAGGCCTCCGTGCTGCCGTTTTCCGTCCAGGTGCTCGTCTGCGAGAGGGAGACCGTGAAGGAGGTCCCCGCCTCGCTGCCCGGCGAGACGGCGCTGCTGTCCGCCTGGGCGTAGACCCGCCCGTCGGGGCACTGGTAGATGCTGTTGAGGCGGAAGACGCTGCTGCGGTCCGCAGCGATGCGGAGCGTGCCCGTGACCTCCAGGACCCGGCCCTCGTCGGTCTCCGTATCGGAGAACTTGACGTCCCGGAGCGGCCCGCCGCTGGGGTTCCCCAGCGCGTTTAGAGGCTCGTCGCTGAGCGGGTAGACAGGGATGCAGGCGTAGCCGGGGCAGGGCTCGGGAAAGCGGACGCGGACGCTTACGTGTGTGCCGCCCTGGCTGTCCTGCCAGGTCTCCTCGGTCTGCTCGGCCCAGAGGCGGCCCTGGGTGTCGGAACCGGTGCGGATGACATCAGCGTCCGCCGGGATGGAACCGTCCGCCGGCTCCTCGGTAATCAGGAAGCCGATGAGCCGGTCCTCACCGGGGGATGCATCGCCCTCGGGCTGCGCCAGCGTGCAGCCGGACAGGAGAAGGAGCGCGCAGAGCGCCAGAATCAGAAGCCGTTTCATGAATTGTCCTCCTCTCCGGGCCAGACGAGCTCGGCGCTGCGGCAGACGCAGAGGCTGTTCTCACCGGCGGCGTAGGTGCTCAGCGTATCGGACCCGGCGTCCAGCAGCTCGCGGGTGGTGACGGCGCTGCCGTCCGGGGCCGTCTTCTCGGTCTCGACGATGAGGTAGGCCGCGCCCGCGTCCAGCTCGATGCGGTCCGGCGTCTCCGCCGGGCGGTAGGACATCCGGGCGAGGACCGCGCCGTCCGCGCCGAACTGGGTGACGGTGACGCGCGCCGGGCGGAACATCACCGTGAGCGTCAGCGTGACGCTGGCGCGCCAGGTCCGGGCCTCGCCGTTCCAGCGGACCTCGGCGGACTCCTCCCGTCCCTCGCTGTAGAGCGTGCCCTCGGTCCGGTTTTCGGCGGTGACCATAAAACCGCTGCCGCCCCGGGCGTAGACCCGCCCGTCCGCCGTCTGGTAGACCGGGTTGAAGTAGAAGCAGCGCTCCTCACCGCCGGGAATGACGGCGGCGGTGCCGCGCAGCTCCACGCTGGTGCCCTCGTCGGTGTCCCGGAAGGCGCAGCCGGTGTCGGCGAAGTCCGGCGCGCCGGTGACGGTGTGATAGACGCCGTCGCCGTCCTCGATCCGGGCGGCGCAGAGGAGCGCACCCCCGCCGGGGAACTGAAATTCTGTGGTCTCGGCCGTGTCGCCGTTCTCGCCGGTCAGGGTGCGCGTGACCCGTTCGGCCCAGAGCCTTGGCTCGCTCCCGCTGGAGACGACGGTGTCCTCCACGATCTTCATCGGTTTGCCGAAGTCCGTCTCGGGGATCGCGCCGAGGGGCTCCGTGGTGAGATACATCCCGATGAGCCGGTCCGGCTCCGCGTCGCCCGCAGGCTCGGCCAGGGCACAGCCGCCGAGGGCGAGCAGCAGCGCCGCCAGCAGAAGGATGGAAATGTTACGCTTCATCGCTGTCCTCCAGATTTCCGTCGAAGGTGAGCAGGTCTCCTACGTTGCAGCCGAGGAAGTAGCAGACCCGGTTGATGGTGCCGAAGCGGATACCCTTGGCCTTGCCGCTCCGGAGGATGGAGAGATTGGCCTCGGTGATCCCGACAAGCTGGCACAGCTCCTTGGCGGTCATGCCGCGGGATCGGAGGATCTCGTCTAAGTGGACGTGGATCGCCATGACGACCTCCTTTTAAATAAAGAGGTCGTTGTCGTCGCGCAGGCGCTTGTTCTCGGCGATGAACCGGGCCAGCAGCAGCGTGGCCAGCGCGAAGGCGGCGGCGGGCAGCGGGAGGTAGAGCGTCCCGCGGATGACGAGGAGCTTCCCGGCCAGCAGGAACTGGAGCAGGTTGAGGCCCGCGGCACCCAGCACCGTGACCGTGAGGCTCAGGCGGCTGCGCCGCGCCAGCGTCTCCGCTGCGGCGACGGAGCCGTCGGTGAAGCGCCCACCCTCCATGGATTCGACCAGCGCGAGGCCGGAAAAGACGAGCAGCAGGCTGCACACCTCCGGCAGGGCCGAGAGCAGCGCCTGGAGGCCCAGAAAAACCTCACTGGCAAGCAGGCTGTCCGCGGCGTCATAGGGAAAGTCGGAGCGGTTTCCGGCGTGCAGGGCGTCGAGGTCCGAGAGGAAGGCGGAGACGCAGGCCCCGGCGGCGCGGTAGACGAAGTAGATGCCGAGGACGCCCAGCAGGGCGGCGGCACAGCGGCGGAGCTTCCCGGCGTCGGCAGCGTAGAACAGCCGCAGGATGCGCAGCACGGCCCAGGCCGCCAGCAGGGACCAGCAGAGCCCCCCGAGGACGCCGCGGACCGCCCCGGTGCCGCCGGAGACGGCCAGGGCACTCAGCCCGGGGTTCACTTCATAATAGAGCACCGGGAAGAGCGTGAGGCTCAGCAGGACCAGGATGCCGTCCTCCGGGTGCAGCCCCCTCCGGCGGAGCGGGAGCAGGGCCGCAGTGGGCAGCAGGCAGAGCAGCACATAGAGCGCCACGGCGGCGGTATTCCCGCCGGAGCCGGAGAGGGAGAGGGCGCGCAGCCCCGCGCCGATGGGCGCGAAGGGGAGCGCGGCCAGGGAGAGCAGCGCCGCCTCGGGCTGTGCGGAGAAGAACCGCGGCAGGATCAGCGCCGCCGCCTCGGCAGCCAGCAGGGCGGGGAAGAGCTTCTTTTTCATAGCAGCCTCCTAGATTATTGTTTTACGATAATTCATGTCTGGAGCATACCATGGAAATTATCGTTTGTCAATAATTAAGAACAAGAAAATTGACCGCCCCGCCTCTGCGGGACGGTCGTGCTGCATCCGCCGTCCCGCGTCGCGGGGCGGACCGGAGACCCGGGCGCGGTACAGATGCGCATTTTGTATCATAATATCGATGAATTTCTATGAAATGACGAAAATGAGGAAAAATTTTTAGAGAAAATTCCAAAAAAAGCTTGACATTCACGGCCGCGTGTATTATGATGGACGAGCGCGTGGAACGGAAGAACTATGCGCAGATGCGATGAAGCGGGAGATTGCGTCCCTGGGACGGTAACTTCCGCAGAGTATGTCCGGTCATCGGGCGGCTGAAAGCTTGACTCCGCAGCGTATATCGCCGCAGTGGAAAGTTCAAGGCCGACGGCTTTTGTCGGTCTTTTTTCATGGTGCGGAATGATACGCACGGCAACGCGGTCAAAGGCTTTCGACCGTACCCAGCGAGACAAAGACACTGAGTACGTCACATTAAGGAGGAAACAACCACATGGCAAACCAGGAAATGATCAGAATTCGCCTGAAGGCTTACGATCATCAGCTCATCGACTCCAGCGCGGAGAAGATCGTGGAGACGGCCAAGCGCAACGGCGCCCAGGTCTCCGGCCCCATTCCCCTGCCCACCAAGAAGGAGATCGTCACCATCCTGCGCGCGGTCCACAAGTACAAGGATTCCCGTGAGCAGTTCGAGCGCCGGACCCACAAGAGACTGATCGATATCCTCAACCCCAACCAGAAGACCGTCGAGGCTCTGATGTCCCTCGATCTTCCCGCCGGCGTTGAGATTGAGATAAAGCTGTAATCCACCCAATTGCAGCTGCCCGCCACGGTTCGTCATCAAGAGGACGGACGGGTCATGTTGGCGCTGCCCAATGGCGCCAACCAATAACCTGAAACAGGAGGAAACAACAAGATGAAGAAAGCAATCATCGGCAAAAAAGTGGGCATGACCCAGATCTTCGATGAGAGCGGC
>CALICR010000098.1 GCA_938049125.1 uncultured Clostridia bacterium | reverse complement strand
AGCCGGTTCATGGGGACGCCGCTTTGAAAGTCGGCGCAGATCTCAGCGATGGCCCGGCGCTGGGCGTTTGTGGGCTGGAAGGGCAGCGCGGCATAAAAATCTGTGGGGTCGGCCTCGGGCATGGGCGGGCGGCGCAGCGCGGTCCGCCGGGCGCGAAGCAGGGAGAGACCGCAGGAGAAGACGAAAAACTCCTCAAAGACCAGCCGCTTCCGGGCTGCGGCCAGGGCCTCCTGGCTGGCGGGGCGGTGGATGTCATGATAGGCCGTGCGAATGTCCGGCAGGCCGGTCAGGGCCTCCTCGGGAAGAAATTCCTCCAGCTGGGGCAGGCAGGCGGGCAGGGCGGCGTCCACGGCCCTGCGGACCATGGCGGCGGACAGGCCCTCGGTCAGCGGGTAGACGGGGAGAATGCAGTTCGTGGTCTCCCCGGCGCGGCTGAGCGGCTCAAAGCTGGGACTTTTCATCTCGCCGCTGCTGAGCAGGCCGCCCTCGACGGTGCCGTAGAACAGATAGCGCTCGCCGTAGTGGAGCTGGGCGGCGGCGAAGCGCTGGTTGAAGAAGGTCAGCTTGAGCGTGCCGGTCTCGTCCGCCACGGTGAGGTGGGTGATCTCGAGGCCCTTGCGGAGAAAGGCGGTGCGCGGCGCGCCGGTTACCATGGCCTCGAAGCAGGCGGGCTCGCCGGGCGTGAGAGCGTCGATGGTCCGGCGGACCGTGCGGTCCTCGTAGGTCCGGGGGAAAAACGTCATGAGGTCCAGCAGCGTGCGGACGCCGAGGGCGGCGAAGCGCTCGGCCTTCTTCGGGCCGACGCCGGGCAGCACGGTGAGCGGATCGGTGAGCAGCAAGGAAATTCAGCTCCTTCAAGATGGCATAGGGGGCGCGCGGCGCGCATAAGCTCCCAGGGAAAGGGGTGGTGAACGATGCGGACAATCTGTACGGCCCTGCTGCTGGCGCTCAGCTTGGCCATGCAGGCCGGGCAGGGCGCGGCGGCGCAGGCGGACACGGGGCAGGCGGACACGGGGCAGGAGGACACGGGGCAGGAGGCGGCGGGCTTCTACGACGGGACGGTCTCCGTCCGGCTGCTGGAGCAGGGGGAGGTCCTGGCGCTGCCGCTGCACGACTATCTGATCGACGTGGTGCTCCAGGAAATGCCCGCGTCCTTTGAGACCGAAGCGCTGAAGGCCCAGGCCGTGGCGGCGCGGACCTTTACCATGCAGCGCATCTACGGGGGCGGCAGCCACGAGGACGCCGACGTATGCGGCGATCCTACCTGCTGCCAGTGCTATCTGGACGAGGCCGAGGGGCGGGACCTCTACGGCGAGGGCTACGCCGCGGCCCGGGACAAGGTCCGGGCGGCGGTGGAGGAGACGGACGGCCAGGTGCTGGTCTACGGCGGCGAACTGATCGAGGCGGCCTATTTTTCCAGCACCGGCGGCAGCACCGAGGCGGCTGCGGCGGTCTGGGGCGGCGATGTGCCCTATCTCCAGCCCGTGAGCAGCCCGGAGACGCCGCGCGTCCGGGTGGTCACGGTCTCTATCACTGACTTCCGGGCGGCGCTGCCCGAGGCGGCGCTGGACGGGGAACCGGCGGCGTGGTTCGGCGAGACGGAGCGGACGGCGGGCGGCGCAGTGGCGGCCATGACCATCGGCGGCGTGCGCTACACCGGCGGCACGCTGCGGAGCCGCTTCTCGCTGCCCTCGGCCCGGTTCACGGCGGCGGTGACGGCGGACGGCATCTGCTTCGAGGTGACCGGCTCCGGCCACGGTGTCGGCCTCAGCCAGTACGGGGCCGACGAGATGGCCCGCGCGGGCGCGGACTACCGGGACATCCTGCTCCACTACTATACGGGCGCGGAGCTGAAAGAGCTTTACTGAAAAAAGCGGTGTGACTCCAGGTCACACCGCTTTCTCTTTCTCTCAAATCACAGCAGGTTCAGCACGAACGTCAGCAGCACGAAAGCGCCGGCAATCCACTTGGTGGCAGAGGCGAGCTTGGCGTCCAGAGTCTTGGACTTGCCCTTGCCGAGGAAGGTCTCGGAGCCGCCCGCGATGACGCCGGAGAGACCGGCACTCTTGCCGGACTGGATGGTCACGACGGCGATGAGCGCAATGGCGCAGAGGACCTGAACGGCCATG
Organism: uncultured Clostridia bacterium; assembly: GCA_938049125.1. Classification (GTDB taxonomy): domain Bacteria; phylum Bacillota; class Clostridia; order Oscillospirales; family Oscillospiraceae; genus RGIG3159. The sequence continues at coordinate 5,775 of CALICR010000098.1, read as the reverse complement.
ATGATATAGGTGACGGTGGTCATGGTTGATATCCCTCCAAAATAATATCCCGCCCGGGACGGATCGTCATAAAGCAGATTGTATTTTACCACAACATCTGGAAAAAAGCAAGGCTTTTCTCGCAATTTGTCCGTTATTTTGTGACCCAGTTGCCGGTGGCGGCGCAGGTGAGGTAGGCGTTGATGAAGCCGTCCAGGTTGCCGTCCATGACGGAGGCGATATTGGAGGTCTCGAAGCCTGTCCGGGTGTCCTTCACGAGGGTATAGGGCATGAAGACGTAGTTGCGGATCTGGCTGCCCCACTCGATCTTCTGCTGGACGCCCTTGATATCGGAAATTTTCTCCAGGTGCTCCCGTTCCTTGATCTCGACGAGCTTGGAGCGCAGCATCCGCATACAGGTGGCCTTGTTCTGGAACTGGTCGCGCTGGGTCTGGCAGGAGACCACGATGCCCGTGGGCTTGTGGATGAGGCGGACGGCGGAGGACGTCTTGTTGATGTGCTGGCCGCCTGCGCCGGAGGAGCGGTAGACCTGCATCTCGATGTCCTCGGGCCGAATTTCGACCTCCATGTCGTCGTCGATCTCGGGGATGACCTCGACGGCGGAGAAGGAGGTGTGGCGGCGGGCATTGGCGTCAAAGGGGGAGACGCGGACCAGCCGGTGGACGCCGGCCTCGCCCTTGAGGAAGCCGAAGGCGTTGGCACCCTCAATCATGATGTCGGCAGACTTGATGCCGGCCTCGTCGCCGTCCTGGTAGTCGAGGAGCTTGTAGGTGAAGCCGTGGCTCTCGGCCCAGTGAGTGTACATCCGGTAGAGCATCTGGCACCAGTCCTGGGCCTCGGTGCCGCCGGCCCCGGCGTGGAAGGACACGAGGGCGTTGCTCTGGTCGTACTCGCCGGTCAGCAGGGTCTCGAGGCGGGCGGTCTCCATGTTGGTCTCCAGCTTTTCGTAGCCGGTCTTCAGCTCGTCCAGCATGGAGTCGTCATCCTCCTCGAGGGCCATCTCGCAGATGGTCATGAGGTCCTCCCAAAGGGCCTCCATGTGGTTGTATTCGGAGACGGTGTTCTCCAGCGTCCGGGTCTGGCGGACGATCTTCTGGCTCTTGGCGGTGTCGTCCCAGAAGCCCTCGGACTCCTGCATGGAGTGAAGGCGCTCCAGCTCCTCCAGCGCGTGGTCGATGTTCAGGGACGCGCGCAGCTCCGCGAGCTTCGGGCGGAGGTCATTCAGACGGACTTTGTATTCTTCAAATTCGATCATTTCGGTTCACTCTCACAGCAGTCATAAATTTTCATCCTAATTATAGCCGAAATCCCCGCGGATGTAAAGATGCAATCGCCGCAAAATCGCCGGGGACGCCTCAGTCCGCACCGGCGGGCCGGATGGGGTGGCGGATGACGGTCCGCCAGTTTTCCGGCGGGACGCGGCGGGCGTCGGAGAGGTAGATCTCATGGTGCAGGCGGCCGCTCTCCCAGTCGTTCTCGTAGCCGTGCTCCGCGAGGTAGCGGTCCATCCGCGCGACGGAGGCAGGCTCCTCGTCGAAGGGGCCGAGGTGGAGCAGCTGCACACACAGTCCCTCGTCCACCGTCAGGAACTCCGCCGCAGTGCAGTCGAGCTTTTTCTTCTGGGAAGCTGTCTCCACGGCCCAGGCGAGGTCCGCCCGGGTGACAAAGTCCGGCAGCCGGAGCACGGAGGTCCAGCGGAAGGCCGCCTTGTTGTCATAGTCGATGGCCCCGCCGCCGTCCTGTTCCCAGAAGCCCTCCAGGGGCGGCACCACATAGTCAAAAAAGCCCTCGATGCGGTGATCGGTCTTTTTGCTCATCTTCAGCGTATAGGCCACGGCGTAGAGCACGCCGATGGCCTGCCGGTAGGCCCCGCCCGGCTCGTTGGGGTCGCCCTGGCCGCGGACGGCGATGTAGTTCGCCGCCGGGACGGTTACGATCCCGGGCCGGTCCTTCGGCAGATAGAATTCCCTGTATTCCTTCTTGAAATCGAATGCCATGGCGCGCCTCCTGCAAATTGTTGTTTACCCAAAGTATACGGGCGCGGCCGCGGCTTGTCAATGGCGGGGAAAACGGGATGGAGCAGCGCGCTCCATCCCGTTATCGGTCGCTGACTTTTGGCTCCTCTCCGGCGAAGATCAGCTCGTCGAGGTCGCCGGGCGGGTAGGTCGGGTCCATGGATTCACCTCCTGACGCATACCAGACAGTCTATGCGCCGGAGCGGAAAAACATGACTCAGAAATCCATGGCCATGCGGCTGGACTCCTCCTCGCTCAGCTCCGTGATGCGGGTGTCGAGGACCCGGTAGACCCGGCTGGCCAGTCCCAGGACGCTGGGGCGGTGGGTCGTGACGATGCAGGTCTTGTTGGGCCGCTGCTGTACGATGCTGCGCAGCACGCGGCGCTCCGTGGTCACGTCCAGGGCAGAGGTGGCCTCATCCAGCAGCAGCACCGGCGCATCCCGCAGGATGGCCCGGGCGATGGCGATGCGCTGGGCCTGGCCCTCGGAGAGGCCGCGACCCCGCTCGCCGACCTTGCTGTGGATGGTGTCCGGCAGCTTCTCCACGAAATCCCAGGCGCAGGCTACCTTCAGCGCGTCGATCAGCTCCTCGTCCGTGGCGTCCTCCCGGACCATGCGCAGGTTCTCGGCGATGGTGCCCGAGAGGATGGTGTTGCCCTGGGGCACGTAGGCGAAGAGGTGGCGCGTGTCCGCGTTCATGGGCAGCTCCCGCCCGTCGGCGGCGCGGATGACGGCCTCGCCCGCCTGGGGGTGGATGAGGCCGAGGATCAGGCGGATGAGCGTTGTCTTCCCCTCGCCGGAGGGGCCGATAAGGGCGACGATCTCGCCGGGCCGGGCCAGCAGCGCCGAGCGGCGGATGACGTCGGTGCCCTCCTGATAGGCGAAGCTGAGGTCCCGCAGGGCCACGGTGAAGCCCTCCGCCGCTGCGGCGTCGAGCGCGCCGCTCTCGGGGATGTGGACCTCCCGGGGCAGCTCCACCAGCTCCCGGATGCGATGGGCTGAGACGGCGCTGCTGAGGAAAGCGGGGATGATGCCCACGACGCTCTGGAAGGCGCTCGTGAGGCTGCTGCGCTGCTGGAGGAACAGCGTCATGGTGCCGTAGGTGATGTCCCCGGTCCAGAGGCGGAACAGGCAGTAGCCGAAGGCGGCAAACTGAACGCCCATGCCCAGCAGGGAGAGGACGATGTTCGTCTTGATGGTGAAGAGGTTGTAGGTGAGGCTGATGCTTTTGAATTTCTCCTGCCACCAGCGCATTTTTTTGCTGTAGTGCGGCGCGACGCCGAAGGATTTGACGGTGTCGAGGTTGTAGAAGGTCTCGACCTCGAAGGTCATGAGGTTGCTGGACATTTCCTTGACCTTGCGGCTGTACTCCCGCTGCTTTTTCAGCACGATGCGGGAGAGAAGCAGCAGGAAGGGTGCGCTGGCCAGGGCGATGAGCGCCATGATCCAGTCGTAGTGCAGCAGCACGAGGAACGTGGCGGCGAAGCGGTAGACGGCGATGAGAATGGTGGGCAGCCAGCTGATGGCGTTGCCGCTGACGGTGCCGATGTCGCTGTTGAAGCGGTTGAGGATGTCGCCGTTGGAGTAGCGGCTCAGGGCGAGCCAGTCGGCGTCCACGATCTTGTCGAAGATGTCGGCCTGGATGTCGTTGTTGATGGTGAGGCTCAGCTTGAGGGAGATGCGGCTGATGACGCTGTCGAAGGCCAGAGAGAACAGTGTGCTGCCCACCATCAGGAGCACCAGCGTGAGGAGCCTGCTCGTCTGGTGGCCGGTGATGATGTCGATGGCGTACTTGCCCGCCACACTGCCCACAAGGCCCAGCGTCGTGCTGAGAATGCCGAGGACCGTATAGAAGGCGATGGCTCCCTTGTAGCGGGCGCTGTAGGAGAAGATCCACTTCCAGTCGTCCACGATCTCCTGAAAGGTGCCGTCGCGCCAGCGGGAGATGAGAATGTCCAGGGATTCAAAGGTCGCTTTGTCCCGTTTGGCGGTCTGTTCGTCCATGCTTAGTCCTTTCTGCTTCGGCTGGGGAGGCTTGTAAGAAAGATGAGCGCCGGGCGCAGGGGGATGAGATGCAGCCATGGACCGGCGAAGAAGCGCCAGAGGCGGCTCTCCGGCCCGTACCAGCGGCCCTTGCGGCGCACGGCGATGGCCCGGGCGAAGACCCGGTCCGGGGCGATCGGCCCCTCCGTGACGGTCTGGGCGTCGCCGATGAGGTAAAGCCCCTCCGGGGCGATGCGGCGCAGGCGGTGGAGCACATACTGGCCGCTGTCCCGGCGGAAAAACAGGATGTCTCCGGGGCGCAGCGGCCCGTCCGGCGCACGGAAGCGCACGGCGTCGCGGCCGTGGATGAGGAACGGGGCCATGCTGCTGCCCACGATTGTCATTTCAGCGTCCCGGCCCGCCTCCACGGCGGCGCGCAGGGCGTCCACATACGCGCGCGTGGTCATGGGCAGGCCTCCAGCGCCGCCTCAAGGCAGTCTACGGCTTCTGCGGAGACGGTGCAGCCGAGGCGCAGCACGGGCACCGCCGCGATGAGCCGCTCCAGCAGCCCGGCGGCGCGGTCTGCGGCGGCGGGGTTCCAGCGGTTCACGGTGATCTGGGGGAAGAGCTGGAGGAAGGCCTGGGCGGAGCGCAGGCGTTCGGCGCGGTTTTCCGGGCGCTGCTCCAGCAGAACGACGGCCCGGATGGGCGTGTCGCAGGGCGTGCAGATGCAAGAGCTGCCGCAGACGGGCCAGCCACGGGCGGTCCAGCGCCCGTCCAGGCACTGGAGCAAAGCGCGGTCGCCGTTGTGGACCTCGGCCCCGCGGTGCTGCACCCAGAGGCCGCCCTGGGTGCTCTTGCCGATGCCGGACGGGCCGGAGAAGAGAATGGCCCCCCGGGGCGTGCGGACGTAGGCACAGTGGAGGATCAGCCCGTCCCGGGCCAGCATCCGGCGCTCCAGCGCCAGCAGGGAGACGAAGACCGTGTCCACGCAGAGCATGGAGCCCTGGGCGCGGAGAATGGCGACATCGGCGGCGTCGGGCGCGGTCTCGCGGTAGACGGCCAGAGGCGCCCCGGCAAGCAGCAGACCGCGCTGCTCCTGCTCCGGACTGCCGCAGACGGTCAGGGCGGTGCGCCGGGCCAGCACGGGGCCGTCCAGCGCGGGCAGCTCGTCGGCCCAGCCGAGGCGGTAGGCATAGGCGGGGGGAACATCGGCCCGGAATTTTAAGAAGTTGTCGGGGACGGGGAGGTCCTCCGGCGCGGTGAGGCGGAAGGGAAAGTCCCCGATGAGAAAGCGGTCAGTCATGACGGTCCTCCTCTCCGGCGGCGGTCAGGCGGCGCAGCACCTCCTCGGTGCAGCGGCAGAGATAGTCGGGGGTGCCGAGGTAGCTGCCCGTCTCGAAGAGGCAGGCGGCGGCGCAGACGCGGCAGAGGGGCCGCAGACGGCAGGCGCTGCACCTGGCGCTGATGCGGACCTTCCGCAGCTCGTCCCGCAGGTGCTGCCACCCGGCGGCGAAGCCGCTCTCGAACACGGGCGCGGCGGGCGAGGTGAGCAGCACGCAGGGGTGCAGCTCGCCCTGCCAGTTGACGGAGAAGGAGCAGCTCCCGGCCCGGCAGGTCATGGGGCCGGGTTCTTCTGGGCCGGGGATAATGTGTTCAAACTCCCAGAGGGACTTTTCGCGGAACTGGCGGAACAGCTCCGGCCCCATCTCGTCCCGGAGCGAGCGGACCGAGGCCTCGGCGGCCTCCTCGGGCAGCAGCCGGGCCTGCTCCGCG
>CALICR010000097.1 GCA_938049125.1 uncultured Clostridia bacterium | reverse complement strand
CGATCTTGCGGTGACAGCTCTCCCAAAGGGAGAGCCAAGGGGCGGGTGCGGACAGGCCGCTTTTCTCCCGGATTTCAGTTGACCATAATCAGAAAGCTCATCATGGCCGCGCCACGTTTCGTGTGATGCACCATCATCCATCCACCCCGCCGGGGCTTCCCAGCTCGACAATGCCGCCGGGTGCGGCCGGGGCCGTCTCCGGCTCCGTGAGGGCGTGGAGGTCCCGGAGCACCGTGGCGGCGTCCTTGACGTCCTTGATGCTGATATTCTCGGAATTCTCCAAAATTTCCCGGATTTTCGCCTCTAAAAGTTCGCGCAGCTCGTCCATTTCTTCACCTCCCTCCGTGAATTCGATGGGCAGCTCCCAGACCTCATAGGCCCGGAGGCAGCCGTCGCAGCCAACGATGCGCCCGTCCCGCAGGTAGACCTCCGACGGGATCTGGCGTCCGCAGGCGGGACAGGTTTCCATAATGCCTCCCTTCCGCGCCGATGGCGCATCAATATTCATCGGAACGGCAGCTTCATCACGTCGCCGCCGACGTCCGCCAGCGTGCGGCCCCGGGGACCGTCCCGGCTCCGCGCGCGTGGTTTCGCCTCGTATCGTGTCGTTTTCTGGCACAGATCGCCCTCCGGCTCCGTCTCGACGGCCCGGTCGTCGCGCCACCAGCGGAGCAGCGTCTGGTAGTGGCTCCGCACCGACGCGCCGTGCTTGAGGATGAAGTCGGACAGCTTCCGGACGTAGCGGTCGAATTCCTCGAGGCCCATGCGGTCGAGGAGGTCCCCGACCTGCCGGTCCGTGAGGTACACGACGCCCTGCCCCAGCGTCCCGCCGAAGGCCTGGAGCCGATCGCTCTCTCCCCCGTCGCCGCCGCCGTCCGCGCCCGCGTCCTCCGCTGCACTGCACTCCCCTGGACTGTCCTCTTCTTTCCTAACCTCTCCTATCCTATCCTGGTAATACCGCAATTTTGATGCGTTTTCCGAACTTTTTGACTGTAAGTCTTGCAGAGGGTCCCGTTCCGCCTCGCGGTATTTCTGGCGATACTCCAGAAGGTTCATCCGCCCCGGCCCGGGTTCTGTTTCATAGCTTCCGGACCCGGAGATCCATAGTTTCTCCGCGATGTCCGGAAACGCGCATGGCCTGAGCCTGTCACGGCGGAGGCAATTATGCACCCGCCAATGCCGGAGCACCACGACGCTCCCGAAGTCCAGCACCAGCCCCGCGCCACAGAGCGTGTCAAGCTCCCCGCGCCCGAGGCCGGTCATGCGGAGGATCGCGCCGGGTCCGGCGCAGAAGCCGTCGTCGTCGCAGCGCATCCCCAGCTCGAAATAGAGGAGCCGCGCCAGGGGCGGCAGGTCCAGAAACCGGTCCGCGTCCACGATCTTCTTGGAAAACATCCGCTTTTCGGCCAAGCCCCCGGCCCCCTCCCCCGGAAATCGTTCGACACATTGCGCCGCGCTTCGACGCGTAAGTGCCTCATATCGTGTCGTTTTCGCGTAAAATGAAGCGCCATATTGGCGAACATCACGTTATGTGACGATTATACCACGCATCGTGGCGTTTGTCAACACGAAATGTGAAAATTTTTCTTTACAGCCGCCGCGTATCGTGGTATACTGGCCATGGATCAGACGACCGGCTTCCCTGGCCGGGGCGTCTTAAGGAGGAGAACAGCATGAACCAATTCCCCGCCACACTGCGTGGCCTGCGCAAGCGCGCCCGGATGACCCAGCCGGAGCTGGCTGAGAAGCTGGGCGTCTCCCGCAGCGCCGTCAGTATGTACGAATGCGGCACGCGCGAGCCGAATTTCGCCATTCTGGAGGCGCTTTCCCGGATTTTCGACGTCGATATGAACACCCTCACCGGCACCCCCACCGCGGACCCTCAGATCACGGACCGTGACATCAAGTTTGCCCTCTTCGGCGACGCCGACGTCTCCGACGAGGTCTATCAGGAAGTCATTTCCTTTGCAAAATTTGCGAAGGAGCGTAGAAAGTGAGTAATTATGCAGAAATTAGTCGCCGAGGCCGAGCGCCTTGGCCATGCGGTGTTCTTCCGCTCGTTTGATTCTCTCGATATTGTCACGATTCGTGACGATTCCGGCCGCTATGCCATCGGCCTGGACCCGGCCCGCCTCGGCACGCCCGCCGAGGCCCGGGTGAAGCTGGCCACGGCCCTGGGCCACTGCGAGACCGGCGCGCTCTACGGCCGCGCCGACGCCCCCGCGGTCCGCCGCGCCGCAAACGCCCGCGCCGCCCGCTGGGCCATGGACTGCCTGCTGCCCTGGGAGGCCTTCGCCGCCGCCTGGCGCCAAGGCGACCGCACCCCGGCGGCCCTCGCCGCCCGGTTCCGGGTGACGGAGGCCTTCGCCGCCGCGGCCCTCGCCCGCTATGCCCCCGCCCTGCCCGCCGATGCCCCGCGAAAGGAGGCCCTATGAAGGTTCTCATCCGCCTCGCCGAAGCCGCCCTGGTCGTCTTCCTGCTCCTGCTGACGGTCTGCACCGCGGCCTACCGCCTGGACCCGGACGTCTCGCCGGAGGTCGGCGCGGCCTCGGGCCAGAGCCTCAGCGAGCGCATCACCACGGTCCTGACGGACCTCGGCTCCGGCGTGGCCGACTCGGTCAGCGAGACCGGCAGCGCGATTGCCGGCAGCGCCGCCGACGCGGTCGTCTCCACCGTCGCCGACGTGACCCGCACCGGGACCTATACGGACAGCGGCGCGGAAATTCTCGACGTCGAGGTCCCCGCCGCCGCCGTCTCGACGGTGACGCGGGCCATGTCCGGCGACCTCGGCGGCATGGTCTCGGCGGACGACCTGGTCTCGAGCCTCAACACCGTCGCCGGCGTCCAGGCCGCCCAGCACGAGGACGGCTCCGTCTCCATCACCCTCCCCGAGGACATCTACGACACCTACCGCAGCCAGTTCGCCGCCTACCTCGGCGGCGGCTGATCCAAAATGCCGCCCCGCAGGTTCGATGCGGGACGGCATTCTGCACGATTTTTCGGTTTAAACTTTGGCGATCCCGCCCATCCTCCGCCCCGGAACGGGACTGGCAGCACCGTCCCGGGGGGAAGCAGGAACCGGCTCCCGGCCCTCCGGGTCCGGATGGGACAGGCCTGCGGCCTGTGCGCTGCGCCGCTCACCGCCGCTCCCTCGCCAGCTCCGCCAGCTCCGGGAACCGGGCCACGATGCCGTCGTAGCTCTCCGCCCGATGGGGCCGGAGGCAGGCGGAGCAGTCCTTGATGCCGTTCTCAAGGTAGCGGAAGTGCCCGCCGCAGGCGCTGCCCAGCGCGTAGAGCGGACAGTAGCAGAACAGGCAGCTGAAGGTCTCCGGGTCCGCCCCGGCGTGGCAGGGGAAATACTCGCAGTCCCGGTTCTGAAAAAACTTGTAGTGCTCCATGGTTTCTCCCTTCCCCGCGCGGAACAATTTCCTGCGCCGCCCCGTTTCGCGGGACTTCGACCGCCCGGACGTGCCATACTCAGGGCACAGCTTATCCAAATGGCGAATGCCTCTTCGCCCGGTTCCTCCCGTGCGGGAGCAGCCTGCGGCCTTCCCTCCGGGAGGCCGCGTTTTTTTATCGGATGTGTCGCCCACCGATGACGATGACGCCGTCCGGCGGTGATTTGGGCCGCTGAAACGCGCGTCTGCCCTTGTCAACGGATGATGAAAAAGATGACGTTCACGATGACGCTCAGCGTCAGCAGCAGCCAGAAGTTCGCCAGCGCGAAGGGCGACGCCTTCTCCGGGGCCTTGAGGCCGAGGAAGACGTTCGCGGGGTCCACGGGGTCGTACCAGACGTTGACCATGCCGCTCTGCTCCAGCTTCTCCTCCTTGGGCACCTCGAGCACGTAGCGCTTTGCGCCCACGGGGAATTCGAGCCGCGCGCCGCCGTTCCCGAGCCGCTCCACGGCGGCCCGGGTGAAGCCGAGACGCCGGGCGAGAATTTTCTTATGCCGCCGGTAGGTCAGCAGCAGGTAGCCGAGCACCACCGCCTCGCAGGCGTCGAGCAGCAGCACCAGCTCCCTGGACCCGGGCCGCTTCGCCCGGAAGCAGAAGACCACGAGGAAAATGACCATCAGCAGCCCCAGCAGGAACAGCAGGCCGCTGACGCTGAAATAATTGACGTCCGTGTCCCGGGCACGGATGGGGCCGGGACCCTGTTCTTTTTTCATAAGGACCGCTCCCTTCTTTATTTCTATTGTACGACGGCGGCGGCCCGATTTCAACCGGAAATTCCGGATTGCTATTTTCTTCTCCATCCGTTATAATAAGTGGAAATGACGAAAAAGCGGAATCTTCCGCCGGAAAGGACAAACGATCCCCATGGAATCTCTGACCTGCTGCGTCCCCTGCCTCTTCGGGCTGGAGGGGCTGGCCGCCGCGGAGCTGCGCCGCCTCGGCATGGACAACGTGCGCGCCCAGGACCGCCGGGTCTTCTTCGACGGCGCGCCCCGGGACATCGCCCGGGCGAACCTGAACCTGCGCACCGGCGAGCGCGTCATGATCCTCCTCGCCGCCTTCGAGGCGAAGAGCTTCGAGGCCCTCTACCAGGGCGTCAAGGCCATCCCGCTGGAGGACCTCATCCCCCGGGACGGCGCGTTCCCCGTCAAGGGCTACAGCCTTTCGAGCCAGCTCCACTCGGTGCCCGACTGCCAGTCCATCGTGAAAAAGGCCGCCGTGGACCGCCTGGGCGGGGCCTACGGCCTCACATGGCTCCCCGAGACCGGGGCGCTCTACCAAATTCACTTCTCCATTATGAAGGACCGATGCGAGGTCTTCCTCGACACCTCGGGCCAGGGGCTCCACAAGCGCGGCTACCGCGCCGTGGCCAACCTCGCCCCGCTCCACGAGACCATGGCCGCCGCCATGGTGGAGCTGGCCAAATTCCGCGGAAAAGAGTATTTTTACGACCCCTTCTGCGGCTCCGGCACGCTCTGCATCGAGGCGGCGCTGACGGCGCTGAACCGCGCCCCGGGCCTCGGCCGCAGCTTTGCGGCCCAGAAATGGCCCCTGCTGCCGCCGGAGCTGTGGCAGGAGGCCCGCACGGAGGCCCTGGACCACGAATTCCGCGGCAATTACCGCATCCTCGGCGCCGACATCGACCCCGAGAGCCTCAGTATCGCCCGGGCCAACGCCAAGAAGGCGGGCGTGGAGCAGTGGATCGACTTCCGCGAGGCCGACGCCACGAAGACGCCGCCCCCGGCCCAGTCGGGCGTCCTCGTCACGAACCCGCCCTACGGCGAGCGGATGCTGGAGCAGCGCCAGGCCCAGGGCCTCGTCCGGGCCTTCGGGCGGCACGTCCGGTACCTGGACGGCTGGCGGATGCTCATCATCTCCTCGGAGCCGGAGTTCGAGTTCTACTTCGGCAGAAAGGCCGACCGCAAGCGCAAGCTCTACAACGGCCGGCTCCAGTGCAACGTCTATCAGTACGCGGCAGGCCGCCGCGACGAACATACGGGCCGCCCCGGTCCCCGCGCGGACCGTCCCGGCCATGGAGGCACAAGGAAACCATGAAGCATCTCTTCCTCATCAACCCCGCCGCGGGCAAGCGCGACAGCACCTTCGACTGCGCCGGGCTGATCCACGCCCGCTGCGACGCCCGGGGCCTCGACTACGAGATCAAGGTCTCGAAGAAGCCCGGCGACCTGACGCGCTACGCCCGGGAGGCCGCCGCCGAGGGCGGCGAGCTGCGCCTCTACGCCTGCGGCGGCGACGGCACCCTCAACGAGGTCGTCAACGGCGCGGCGGGCTGCGCCAACGCCGCCGTGACCCACTGGCCCACGGGCTCCGGCAACGATTTCGTGAAGCTGTTCTCGGACCCCGCCCGGTTCCGCGACCTCGACGCCCTCCTGGACGGCGAGGAGACCCGGCTGGACCTCATCCGCTGCGGCACGCGCCGGGCCGTCAACATCTGCTCCATGGGCTTCGACGCCCGGGTCGGCACCGAGATCGCCAAATATAAGCGCCTGCCCCTGCTCTCCGGCTCCGGGGCCTACATCGCCTCCGCCGGCATCAACCTCATCCGCGGCATCCACCAGCCCTGCACCGTCGAGGTGGCGGGCGAGCGGCTGCCCGGCGAGAAGAGCCTCGTCTGCGTCTGCTCCGGCCGCTGGTACGGCGGCGGCTTCAACCCGGTCCCCGAGGCGGAGCCGGACGACGGCCTGCTGGACGTGCTGGTGGTCAAGGGCGTCAGCCGCTTCGGCGTCGCCAGGCTGATCGGCGTCTACAAGGCCGGGCGCTACCGCGAGCTGCCCGACCTCATCCGCCATTTCCGCGTCCCCGAGGTCCGCGTGATCTGCGAGAAGGACTCGGTCATCAACCTGGACGGCGAGGCCGCCTACGGCCGGGACGTGACCTTCCGCGCCGAGCCCCGCGCCCTGCGCTTCTTCTATCCCCGGGGCCTCACGTACCACGCCGCGGCGCCCGCCGCCGCGGGCGTCTGAGGCGCGCCGCCATGCTGACCGTCCTGAACCCCGCCCGGGACCCGTTTTACAACCTGGCCTTTGAGGAATCCGTCTTCCGGACCTTCCGGGACGACGACGTCCTCCTGCTCTGGCAGAACGCGCCCGCCGTGGTGGTGGGCAGCGATCAGAACATCTGCCGGGAGGTCCGCGTGGAGTCGCCGCGGCGCGCTTCGCCGGCTGGCAGAGCATCTTCGGCGCGGACCCCAGGTTCAACATCGAGCGCACGGGCCGCCTGCCCGGCGGCAGGATGCAGTTCAAGATCGACGTGCAGAAGGGCGTGATCCGCAGCGCCGCCGTCTACGGCGACTTTTTCTCCACCGTGGACGCCGGGGCCATCGGCGCGGCCCTCGCGGGCTGCCGCCATGCGCGCGCCGACGTGCTGGAGGCCCTGCGCGCCCACGGGCCCGACGGCGCGGTCTGCCGCATTTCCGCCGCGGACATGGCCGCCGTCATCGCCGACGGATCCGAAACGAAATGCGCTCTCCCGGCAGCGGGACAGCGCATTTCTTCCTTCCTGCAAGCCGCGCCCCGGCTCACTTCGGGACCGCGGGCACGAAATAGTGGGCAATGGACCGGGTGAAGCGGTCGAACTCCGCCCGTTCGCCCTCGTAGCTCAGCGTCAGCGGCCGGTGCAGCCCCAGGCTCAGCAGGCCCAGGATGGCCTTCCCGTCCATCACCTGCTCCCCGCGGCTGACGCTGACGCTGCCGCGGAGCTTCGCGGTGATCCGGACGAATTCCTCAATGTCGCGGATCGAACCGAATTGGATCCTCCGTTTCTCCATAGTCTCCTCCGAATCTCATACGTTCCGGTATGGCCCGGCTTCGCAAACCAGACTTTCCCTTTGTCTCGATTATACCGGAAACGCTTTCCCAATCGCAAGAGGAGATTTGTCGAATTTGTTCTAAAACCAAGAAATAGTTTTGGTGGTATTCTACATGAGATTTGCATTCTTCACCCTGGGCTGCAAGGTCAACCAGTACGAGACCCAGGCCATGGAGCAGCTCCTCCTCGCCCGGGGCCACGACCTCGGCGCGTTCGACGAGGTCTGCGACGCCTACATCATCAACACCTGCACCGTCACCGCCACCGGCGACCGCAAGTCCCGCAGCATGGTCCGGAGGGCAAGGAGGCTGAACCCCGACGCCGCCGTGGGCATCTGCGGCTGCTACGCCCAGGTCAGCCCCGGCGAGGCCGCGGCCCTGGAGGCCGACGTCGTCTCCGGCACCGGGGACCGCCTCGGCTTCCTCGAGGCCCTGGAGCGCGCCGCCGCCGCCCGCATGGCGGGGCTGACGCCCGCCCAGGCCGTCCGCGTGGACCCGGCCCGGAAGCGCGGCGGCTTCGAGGTCCTGCCCGCCGGCGGCCTCGCCGCCCGGACCCGGGCCATGCTCAAGGTCGAGGACGGCTGCGACAACTTCTGCACCTACTGCATCATCCCCTTCGCCCGCGGCCCCGTCCGCTCCCTGCCCCTCGGGACGGCGGTGGAGCAGGCGAAAACGCTGGCCGCCGAGGGCTACCGCGAGATCGTCGTCACCGGCATCGAGATCTCCTCCTGGGGCGGCGACCTCCCGGGGAAGCCCGTCCTCGCGGACCTGCTGGCGGCCCTCTGCGCCGCCGTGCCCGGCGTCCGCATCCGCCTCGGCTCCCTGGAGCCGCGGACCGTGACCGAGGCCTTCTGCCGCCGCCTCTGCGGCTTTGAAAACCTCTGCCCCCAGTTCCACCTGAGCCTCCAGAGCGGCTGCGACACGGTCCTGCGCCGCATGAACCGCCGCTACGACACGGCCCGCTACCGCGAGAGCGCGGACCTGCTGCGCCGGTTTTTCCCCGGCTGCGCCGTGACCACGGACCTCATCGTGGGCTTCCCCGGCGAGACGGAGGCGGAGTTCGAGGCCTCCCGCCGCTTCCTCGCGGACACGGGCCTCGCGGCGGTCCACGTCTTCCCCTACTCCCGCCGCGCCGGGACCCGGGCCGCGTCCATGCCGGACCAGATCTCGAACGCCGAGAAGGAGCGCCGCGCCCACCTGGCGGGCGAGACGGCCCTGGCGTGCGCCGAGCGGTTCCGCCAGGGGCTCATCGGCACGGTCCAGCCCGTGCTCTTCGAGCAGGACGAGGACGGGTGCAGCACGGGCCACGCCCCCTGCGGCGTCCTGGTCTACCTGCCGGAGCCGGGCCTGCACAACGAGGTCCGGCGCGTGAGGATTACCGGCCTCCGGCCCGGCGGCGTGACCGCCGAAGCGCTGCCTGACGGCGGCACACCCGGTCCAGCACCCCGCTGAGCAGAATGCCCGCCCCGCTGAGCGGCACCCACAGCGCCGCATAGAGCAGGCACACCTGCCCCAACAGGTTCCCCGGCAGGGCGCTGTAGTCCCAGACGTCCCAGCGGAGCGCCAGGTTCAGGAGCAGCCCGGAGAAGAATTCCGCGCAGGTCACAAGGGCCGCCCCCAGCAGCGCCCGGAGGGGAAGCGAAAGCCGCAGCCGCCCGACGCGCCCCAGCCCCCAGAAGCAAAGCCCGCCCAGCAGAACCATACTGGGATGCGACCGCCCCCGCCAAAGCAGCTCCAGCAGATAGTAAAGCGCCCCGCCGAACAACACCCGCGGAAAAAACGCCATCTCGGCCCCATGTTCGCCAACCCCCGCCGCGCCCTCTTCCGGACCCGCCCCACGCTCTTCCGGACCCGCCCCACGCCGCGCCGGAACGGCTCCGCGTCCCTCCGGCCCCGCGCCGCGCCCTGCTCCGCGCACCGCAGCCCCTTCCGAAGCCGCCCCGCGCGCCTCCCGGACCCCACCGGCCCCTTCCCGGCACGCCCCACGCCGCGCCGGAGCGGCTCCGCGTCCCTCCGGACCCGCGCCGCGCCCTGCTCCGCACACCGCAGCCCCTTCCGAAGCCGCCCCGCGCGCCTCCCGGACCCCTCCGGCCCCTTCCCGGCACGCCCCGGCTCCCGCCCGGACCTCCTCGCTCTCCGCCCGGAAGCCCCCGGCCTCCCCCGGCCCCGCACCGTTCGCCCTGCGGACCTCCTCGGCCCGCTCCGGCGCGCCCCTGCTCCCCCATTCAAACTCCGGCATCCCAGCCACTCCTTTCCAAGCTTTCCCGGAAAGTATGCCCGCCCGCGCCGGAAAAATTTCCCCAAAAACAAAAAAACAGTTGACAAATCCGGCCGCGTCCCCTATAATATCTCATGCGTGTTGGCGCAGTATATGGCGGTATAGCTCAGCTGGTAGAGCACCCGGTTCATACCCGGCCTGTCATCTGTTCGAATCAGATTACCGCTACCAACACCGGCCCGTTGGTCAAGCGGTTAAGACACCGCCCTTTCACGGCGGTAACATGGGTTCGATTCCCGTACGGGTCACCAAAACCGGAAACAATCCTTTTGGATTGTTTCCGGTTTTCTTCTACGGGAATCGAATATCAAAATCCGGACTGCCGGCGGCAGTCCGGCCGCACCAGTGCAATCACTGGTGCGATCCTTGATCCTCCGCAAAGCGGAGGATGCACCGATTCCCGTACGGTCCGCCCACTTGGCTCTCCCTCCGGGAGAGCTGTCACCGAAGGGGACTGAGAGGGCGACTTGCGCCCTGCCCGCCCTCTCCGACCTCGCTTCGCTCAGCCACCTCTCCCAAAGGGAGAGGCAAGGG
>CALICR010000096.1 GCA_938049125.1 uncultured Clostridia bacterium | reverse complement strand
AGATGATCAACGAGCACGGCGGCAAGATGCCCAACGCCATCGGTGTGCCCGAGGATCAGCTCCGCGAAGCGGCCAAGCTGTCCGTCTGCAAGATCAACATCGACTCCGACCTGCGCCTTGCCATGACCGGCACCATCCGCGCCTTCTTCGAGGAGCATCCCGACAAGTTCGATCCCCGTGAGTACCTGAAGCCCGCCCGCGCCAACATCAAGGAGCTGGTCCGCCACAAGCTGGTGGACGTCCTGGGCTGCGCCGGCAAGGCCTGAGCCATAACACGAAGCGTCCCGCCAACCGGCGGGGCGCTTTTTATGTCCGATCCGAATATGACCGATCAGAAAATGTAGATTGCGGCTTTTCCGGGATTGGGGTATAATAAAGAAAAAGAAGAAAAAGGAGCGCACGAAAATGAAGCTTGCCATTCCTTATGAAAACGGAAGCGTGTTCCCGCACTTCGGGCGGGCGGCGCAGTTCAAGATTTATCGCATCGAGAACGGGACCGCGGAGGCGGAGACTGTGCTGGAGGCCGCGGGCGTGAGCCACGAGGCCCTGGCGGAGCTGCTGCGGGACGCGGGCGTCACCGCAGTGGTCTGCGGCGGCATCGGCGCGGGCGCGGAGCAGGCGCTGGCCGACGCGGGGCTGACGCTCTACAGCGGCGTCCACGGCGACGCCGATGAGGCGGCCGCTGCCCTGGCGGCGGGCACCCTGGACAGTAGCACGGGCGCGACCTGCGATCACCACCACGAGGAAGCGGCCTCCGGCTGCGGCTGCGGGCAGAATGCGGCGGAGGGCCAGAGCGCCTGCGGAGGCGGCTGCTGCGGCAGCGCAGGCGGCTGCGGCGGCTGTGCCGCCCCCTACGTGGAGACGCGGACCTTCACGGAGATCGTCCACCTGACCGCCGAGAACTTCGAGGAGGAGGTCCTCCGGGACCCGGGCCTCATCTGCATTGACTTCTGGGCCACCTGGTGCGGCCCCTGCAAGATGATGGCCCCCATCTTCGAGGCAGTTAACGCCGAGCAGCCGAAGGTGAAGTTCTGCAAGGTGAACGTGGACGAGCAGCCGGAGCTGGCGAAGCTCTTCGGCATCGAGAGCATCCCCACCATCGTCCTGGTCCAGAACCGCCGAACCCTCACCGGCTTTGTCGGTGCCCGGGAGAAGGAAGATCTGACCAAGCTCGTCGAGAGCTGCCTGGCCTGAGAAGCGCGGCGCGGTGCGCCGAAGCGCCGCGCCGTTTTTCAAAATAAAAAATTGGGAAATGATGTAACACCTGGCCCAGCCCCGTGTATCTAAAAATGTCAGGACCCAAGTGATAACAAAGGGAGGAAACCAAAATGACAAACGAACGCTCTGACCTGATCGCAAATGTGCTGCTGGAGGACCAGGAGTACGCCAAGAAGCTGTTTGCTCTCAGCCCCGAGGCTGCCGCCGCGGAGCTGGCCGGCAAGGGCTATGACATCACCGCCGACGAGCTGATCGAGTTCAAGCAGGAACTGGAGAAGACCGCGAAGCTCTACTCCGAGAACGGCGAGCTGGACGAAGAGGCGCTGGCCTCCGTCTCCGGCGGCTGCACGAAGTGCTTCACCGCAGGCCTGTGGACCGTGGCGGTCGGCGTCACCGTCGTCGGCATGATGTGGTAAGCAAAAAAAGAGAAAACAGGGAGGTACATACCATGATGACCATTGAAACTGCAAAGAAGTTTGAAGAGGCGCTGGCCGACAAGGAATACGCCGCCGAGCTGCTGAAGCTGGACCCGAAGGAAGCCAAGGCCAGCCTGGCCTCCAAGGGCTACGAGTTCTCCGACGAGGACCTGATGGAGATGGCCGAGGCCATCCAGAAGGCCCTGACCCAGGCGAAGGACGGCGAGCTGTCCGAGAACGACCTCGAGGCCGTCGCGGGCGGCGGCCATATCGGCAGCTATGTGGCGGGTGTCGCCGTTGGCGTGGCCGTGGGCGTCGGCGCGTTCGCCGTCGGCATCGCGGGCTGCTGCTGGTAAATCCCGGCCCCAGGCAAACAGGTGGGGACGGCTGTGCGCAGCCGTCCCCTTTTTTAGAAGGCGGTGTGGAATATGAAGCTGACTTCCATGAATCTGGAACTGACGACGGCCTGCCCCCTGCGGTGCAGCCAGTGCTACTGCAATCTGGATAATCCGAAGCATATGCCACTGGAGACAGCAAAAAAATGGCTGGACGAGGGCGCAAAGGCCGGGGTCCAGTACGTCTCCCTGAGCGGCGGCGAGACGCTCTGCTATCCCCATCTCGATGAGGTGATCCGCTATGCCCGGTCCCTCGGCCTGTGGACGGCGGCGGCCTTCTCCGGCTGGGGCATGACGGAGGCGGTGCTGGACCGGCTCCGGGCGGCGGGGCTGAGCCAGCTGCACATCTCCCTCAACGGCAGCACCGAAGAGATCAATGCGCTGACCCGCCAGGGCTACGGCCATGCCATCGCGGCGCTCCGGCTGCTCCGGGATCACCCGGTGGGCACCGTGGGCATCAACTGGGTCATGCACGCCAACAACGCGGACGACTTCCCGGCTATGCTGGACCTGGCGGACGAATACGGCGCCGCCATCCTCGACGTCATCGCCTTCAAGCCAGACGCCAGGGCCCAGATGAAGAGCGTGCCCACCGGGGACCAGCTCCGCCGGGTGGCCGACGTCATCCGGCACAAGAAGAACGCCGTGCGCGTCGGCGTAGAGCGCTGCTATTCGCCGCTGCTGGCGCTGCTGCTCCAGACGGAGCTGTTCGGCAACCTGAATGTCGGCCCGCAGCGGGGCTGCGGCGCGGGCGTCGATGTGTTCAGCGTGAACCTGGACGGGTCCCTCTCGCCCTGCCGCCACATCCACTACCGGGAGCGGTTCGACAGCCTCGAGGACTATTACGCCCGGTCCGGGGTGATCGCGAAGCTGCACGCCTGCACGCCGAAGGCGGCGGAGCAGCCCTGCGCGGGCTGCCGGTTTCTCTATCACTGCCGCCCGTGCCTCTCGGTCCAGACGGAGCTGCATGACCGCATCGCCTACGGAAATCCCCTCTGCCCCTGGCAGAAAAAAGCAAGGCCGTCTGAGGACGGCCTTGCTTTTTTAGCGGATGGGCTTCCCGTTCAGCACGGCTTCTGCCAAAGTCTCGCCCTGATAGCGCAGCTTGAGCGAGAAGAACGGGGCGTTCTCCTCCAGCAATTGCAGGAAAATGCGGTCGCCCTCCCAGAGCGTCAGCTCCCGCAGGCGCGCTTTTTTGATCCAGGCCAGTTCGCCCTCGTCGCAGGGGTGCTGGGTCCCGGTGAAGCCGGAGGCGGTGAAGAGGTGCATATATTCGGTGCCCCATTCGTCGGAGACGAAGGTGACGATGCCGCGGAAGCGGTAGTCCGTCAGCGTCAGGCCCGTCTCCTCCCGGCATTCGCGCACCAGGCAGTCCTCGGGGCTTTCGCCCGGCTCGAATTTGCCGCCGATGCCAATCCACTTGTCGTGGTTCTCGTCGTTTTGCTTCGTGACGCGGTGGAGCATCAGGTATTCATCCCCGCGCTCCAGGTAGCAGAGGGTGGTCAGCTTCATAAGAGTTCTCCTTGTACGACGTCCCGCAGCGCCCGGTTCAGGGCGTTCAGGACGGCTTTTTTGTCGGCGCTCCAGAGGGGCGCGAGGAGCGTGCGCTTGTCGCCGTCGCCGGTGAGGCGATGGATGACGACCTCCAGCGGCAGGACGCGGAGACAGGCGGCGACGGTCTCCAGATATTCCTCCGGTGTGAGGACGGGCACGTGCCCGGCGGCGTATTCGACGGCCAGATCCGTGCCGCGCAGCACGTGGAACAGGTGGATCTTAATGCCCTCGGCCCCGCTCGCGCCGATGTAACGGGCCGTTTCGGCGGTCATGGCCCGGGTCTCGCCGGGGAGACCGGCAATCATATGGGTCACGACCTCGAGGCCCCGGTCATGGAGCGCCCGGACCGCCGCGTCGTAGACCGGCAGGTCGTAGCCCCGGCGCATCCAGCGGGCCGAGGCCGGGTGGACGGTCTGGAGCCCCAGCTCCACGAAGACGGGCTTCTCCCGGCGGAGCCGGGCCAGCAGATCGAGGACCTCCGGCGGCAGGCAGTCGGGCCGGGTGGCAATGGAGAGGGCGACGACCTCCGGGTCCGCCAGGGCGGCGGAAAACCGGGCCTCCTGGACGGCCAGCGGGGCATAGGTGGCGGTGAAGCTCTGGAAATAGGCGATGTAGCGGGCGTCCGGCCCCGCCTTGGCGGCGACTCTTTGCCGGGCAGCGCGAAGCTGGTCCGCCACAGTGTCGCCCGCGGCGGCGAACTCGCTGGAGCCGGAGCAGAAAATGCAGCCGCCGGTGCCGCAGGTCCCGTCCCGGTTGGGGCAGGTGGTGCCGCCGGGCAGTGACAGCTTGTAGACCTTGCAGCCGAAGCGTTCCCGGAGCGCGGCGTTCAGGGTGCGGTACATGGGAGGACCTCCCTCTTGACGGTGGGGCAGTTTTGTGGTAAAGTAGCCTTGTCCTGCGGGGCGGACAGTTCGGAACCATCCTGTCTTGAAACAAAACTAGGGAAAGGATGGGCGCTCTGCGCCCGATTTTTATGCCATGAACACGAGAAAACTGACAACGGGCGGCCTCCTGGCCGCACTCTATGTGGTGCTGACCTATGCCCAGAACCTGCTCTGGCCCGGCTCCACGACGATGGCCATTCAGATGCGGCTGTCGGAGGCGCTGTGCATCTTCGCTTTCTTCACCCCGGCGGCCATTCCCGGCCTGACGCTGGGCTGCCTGCTCTATAACCTGAGCTGGGCCCAGTCCCTGCCGCTGGACTGGCTGGTGGGCACGCTGGCGACGCTGCTGGCGACGCTCGCCATGTGGAAGCTGCGCGGCGTCCATGTGGGCAGGCTGCCGCTGCCGGGCCTGCTGATGCCGGCGCTCTGCAATGCGCCGCTGGTGGGCTGGGAGCTGGCGGTCTATCTGGGGACCGGGGGCTTCACATGGCCGGTGTTCCTGCTCAATGCGCTCTACGTCTTTCTGGGCGAGGCCATTGTGCTGCTGACCCTCGGCGCGGTGCTCTACGGGGCCATGACGGCCCGGGGCCTCGAAAAGCGGCTGTTCCCGGCCTGAGCGGGAAAAATATGGTTCACCGGGACCCGGCAGGCGGTTTGTACGCCGCCGGGTCCTGCTGCTCCGATTATAGCACAGGAAAAAACACCAGACAAGCGGGAATGGAGGAATCGCGCATGTATACAGCGAAGGCGTCCCGCTACGGGACCATGGAATACCACCGCTGCGGCCGCAGCGGCCTGCGGCTCCCGGCGGTCAGCCTCGGCTTCTGGCACAACTTCGGCGGCACCGGCGTGTTTGAGAACATGAAGCAGTTGTGCTTCACGGCATTCGACAACGGCATCACCTATTTTGATCTTGCCAACAACTACGGTCCTCCGGACGGCAGCGCCGAGGAGAACCTGGGCCGCATCCTGCGGGACGATCTCAAGGGCTACCGGGACGAGCTGCTCATCAGCACGAAGGCGGGCTATACCATGTGGCCCGGCCCCTACGGCGACTGGGGCAGCCGGAAGTATCTCCTGGCCAGCCTGGACCAGAGCCTCCGCCGCCTGGGCCTTGACTACGTGGATATCTTCTACCACCACCGGATGGACCCGGAGACACCGCTGGAGGAGAGCATGATGGCCCTCGACCAGGCGGTGAAGAGCGGCAAGGCCCTCTATGCGGGCATCTCGAACTACGACTGTACCACGACGCTGCGGGCCATGGAAATTCTGCGGGAGCTGCGCTGCCCCTTCATCATCAACCAGGTGCGCTACTCCATTTTTGACCGCCACATCGAGCAGGACGGCCTGAAGCAGGCGGCGGCGGAGCACGGCTGCGGTCTCATCGCCTTCAGCCCGCTGGCGCAGGGCCTGCTGACGGAGCGCTACCTCCACGGTGTTCCCGCGGACAGCCGGATGCGCACCGATGGCCGCTTCCTCGGCGAGGGCGCGCTGACGCCGGTGCGGCTGGAGCAGATCCGGAGGCTCCATGCGCTGGCCCAGGAGCGGAGCCAGACCCTGTCCCAGATGGCGCTCCGCTGGATCCTGCGGGACGGCGAGGTGACGAGCGTGCTCATCGGCGCGTCGAAGCCGGAGCAGATCCTGGAGAACCTCGAATTTTTGCAGCAGCCGCCGCTGACGGAGGAGGAGTGCCGGAGGATCGACGAGATCTACGCCCTCTGTCCGACGTACCAGTGCCGGTGAGAGAAAAGAAGAACGCGCGGCGGACCAAACGGTCCGCCGCGCGATTTCTTGCTATGTTCTTACAGGGCCTTCTTGGCGGTCTCGACCAGCGCCGCGAACGCAGCGGGATCGGAGATGGCCATCTCGGACAGGGCCTTGCGGTTCAGCTCGATGCCGGACTTCTTGAGGCCGTTCATGAAGCGGGAGTAGTTGATGCCGAAGGGGGCGACAGCCGCAGAGATGCGGGTGATCCACAGGCGGCGGAAGTCTCTCTTCTTCAGCTTGCGGCCGACGAAGGCATAGTTGCCGGACTTATAGACGGCCTGCTTGGCCATCTTGAAATGCTTGGACTTGGAGCCCCAGTAGCCGGACGCCAGCTTCAGCATCTTGTTTCTTCTCTTGCGCGTCATCATTGCGCCTTTGACTCTTGCCATTTTTAAATCCTCCTAATTCCGGTCAGCCCTTATTTGTAAGGGATCATCTCATGAATGGTTGCCTGGTTAGTGACATCAGCGTAGGTGCCGGTTCTCAGACGGCGGGTGCGCTTGGTGTCCTTCTTGGTGAGGATGTGGCTCTTGAAGGCGTGGGCTCTCTTGACCTTGCCGGTCTTGGTGAGATTGAATCTCTTCTTGGCACCGCTGTGCGTTTTCATCTTGGGCATGGTGGTTCTCCTTCCGTAAATACCGATTTATTTGGATGCTTTGTTGTTCTTGGGGGAGAGGAACATGGACATATGCCGGCCATCGAGCTTCGGCGGCTTATCGACGTTCGCAACCTCGGAACAGTCGCTGCCGAATTTGACGAGAAGGTCATGGCCGATGGAGGTGTGAGCCATTTCGCGGCCGCGGAAGCGGACCGTCACCTTGACCCGGTCTCCGTCCTTCAGGAACTTCAGGGCGCTCTTCACTTTGGTATTGAAGTCGTTGGTGTCGATGTTCGGAGACATCCGGACTTCCTTGATCTCGACGATGTGCTGGTTCTTTCTCGCTTCCTTTTCCTTTTTCAGCTGTTCGAAGCGGAACTTGCCATAGTCCATGATCTTGCAGACCGGAGGCGTGGAGTTGGGCGCGATCTTCACCAGATCCATCTCCTGCTCGGCGGCCAGACGCAGCGCGGTCTCTGCGGACATGATGCCGAGCTGAGCGCCGTCCGCACCGATGACACGCAGTTCTTTGTCCCGGATTTCCTCGTTGAGCTCATGATCTAATCTGCCGATGGTAAAGCACCTCCATAAGATAATCTCAAAAAAATGCGGATGCCAGACGCACCCGCACAAATCAGGCCCCGGGACCGGGGACGAAATCCATGTTGAACCTCTTTGCCGTGGGCGGGAGGTGGGGGCGTCAAATGCTCCTTCTTCTTTTAGCTTATCTATGTTACCACGAAGAAGCGCCCCTGTCAACCGGATTTTTTCGATTTTTCAGGACAAAAAGAGATAATGGAGCCGCCGGGCGGCCTCCAGGGCCTCGCCGTCGGGCAGATAGGCGGAGATGCTCCGCGCCTGCTGGCTGAGGCGCAGCAGTTCCAGGCCGTCCAGGGCGCGCAGGACCTGGACCGCCGTCTCCTGCTCGGCACAGGCCGCGCCCACGATGCTGACCTGGCTCCCGGCCGCGCCCGAGGTCGGCAGCGGCACGCCGCGCCGCAGGGTGACGCCGCAGAAGCGGCGCTCGGCCTCCGGCACGATGCGGGTGCCCGGGGCCTCCTCGGCGAGGGAGCTGCGGACCTCGAAGGAATAGCCCTGGGCCCTGGCCAGCTCCACGCAGCGGCTGTGGAGCACCTGAGCGCCGAGGCGCGCCAGCTCCAGCATATCGTCGAAGGACACGGCCTCCAGCCGCCGGGCCTCGGGCAGCAGCCGGGGGTCCGCGGTGTAGACGCCGTCCACGTCGGTGTAGATGCGGCAGGCGTCGGCCCCGAGGTGTGCCGCCAGGGCGACGGCGGTGGTGTCGGAGCCGCCGCGGCCCAGAGTCGTGATGTCGCCGGATTCGGAGATGCCCTGGAACCCGGCGGTCAGCACGATGCTGCGGCCCGACAAGGCCCGGCGGATGCGGCCGCCGGTGACATGGTGGATGCGCGCGTCGCCGAAGCGGCTGTCCGTGCGGACGCCGGCCTGCCAGCCCGTCAGCGCCGTGGCTGGCAGGCCCATGGCGGCAAGCTGCATGGCCATCTGGGCCACGGCGATCTGCTCCCCCACGGAGAGCAGCAGGTCCGTCTCCCGCCGGGGCGGGTCCGGACAGATGGTCCGGGCTTCGGCGAGGAGCCGGTCCGTGGTGTCGCCCCGGGCGGAGAGGACGGCGACGACGTCGTCGCCCTGCTCATAGGCCGCGGCGATGCGCGCGGCGGTGCGCCGGAAGCGTTCGGCCCCCTGGAGCGAGCTGCCGCCGAATTTCTGAACGAGTAGTGCCATGAAGAACGATCCCTCCCCATCGGCGGGCGCATGGCCCGCCGGAGCTGTGGCATTCTATGCGGGGAGGGGAATCTGGGTGAAAAATGGCAGGACCGGGAAGCGGTCCTGCCAAAGATTTTGATTTGATGCTTAGCCAGCGCTGATCTCGGCGCGCACGACGCCGGAGGTGCGCTCCACGCGCCGCAGCAGCTCCTCCACGGTGCACTGGAGGTCCGTGGTCTCGGCGGTGATGGTCACCATGGCGCAGCCGTTCTGGGGGATGGACTGGTTGATGGTCAGTATATTTCCGCCGGAATCGGAAAAGATAGTCAGTATGGTCGAGAGAATGCCCGCCCGGTGCTGGAGCAGCATCTGGAATGTGAGGATGCGCCCGGCCATAAGATTCTGGAGAGGTGCGATGGCGTCCTTATACTTATAAAATGCGCTGCGGCTGATGCCCATGCGGCGGGTGGCCTCGCCCACGGTCTGGCATTCGCCGGAGGAGAGGAGCTGCTTCGTCTCCACGACCTTCAGAAAGACTTCCGGCAGCGCGGCGGCCTCGACGATGTAGTATTTGGAGCTGTTTGCCATGGAACAGCACCTCCCTGGTCTGCAATTTGGGGCCTGTACTCCCTCTGCGTACATAGTACCCCTATTTTGTCTTTGAGTCAACTACTTTTTGAGAAAGGCGGCCTGAGATGACCGAACGCCGTTTCTGGAAGCTCCTGCTGTACATCGCCGTGTTCTGCGCCGCGGCATTTCTGCTGTTCCGGTTCCTGCTGCCGGTGCTGCTGCCCTTCGGCATCGGGCTGGCTCTGGCCCGGCTGGGGGAGCCGGCCGTGGACGCGCTGGAGACCCGCGGGCATTTTCCGCGGGCGGCGGCCACGGGGCTTGTGATGGGCGGGCTGTTCCTGCTGCTGACGCTGACGCTCTATCTGCTGTCCCGGACCGGGGCGGCGGAGCTGAGCCGCCTGGCCGCGAAGCTCCCGGCGCTGCTGGAGGGGCTGCGGGGACCGCTCGCGGCCCTGCGGGACCGGCTGCTCCGGCTGGCGGACCGTGCGCCCGACGGGCTGGGACGGGCGCTCCGGGACTGGACAGGCCGTCTGTTCTCAGGGACCTCCAGCCTCATGGAGCGACTCTCCGGCGGCGTGCTGGACCTGGCCTCCGGCGTTGTGGCCCGGGTGCCCGGCGTGTTCCTCTTCCTCGTCACCACCGTGGTATCGAGCTTCATGTTCTCGGCGGAGCGGCAGAAGCTGGCCGCCTGGGCCGGGGCGCACCTGCCCGCCCGGTGGCGGGCGGGCACGGAGCGGCTGCGCGGCCACCTATGCCAGGCTCTCTGCGGCTGGCTCCGGGCGGAGCTGCGGCTCTCGCTCCTCATCTTCGGCATCGTCAGTGCCGGGCTCTTCGTGCTGGGGGTCGATGCGCCGCTGGTGCTGGGGGCGGTCATCGCCGCGGTGGACGCGCTGCCCGTCTTCGGCACCGGCACCGTGCTCATCCCCTGGGGCCTCTGGTGCCTGCTCCAGGGGAAGACGGTGCTGGGCGCTGGCCTGCTGGTGCTCTACGCCCTGGCTGTGACGGCCCGGACGACGCTGGAGCCGCGGCTCGTGGGGCGGCAGATCGGGCTGCATCCGCTGCTGGCGCTGCTCTCCATGTACGCGGGGTTCCAGCTCTTCGGCGTGGGCGGGATGATCCTGCTGCCCATCGCGTCGCTGCTGGCACGGCAGCTCTGGGTCTACGGCGGATTTTCTGCGTGATGGAATTTTCCGCCCCGCTGTGCTATACTATTTAGTATTGTAAAACGAGAGGCGGGAAAGGGAATGATCCTAGAGCAGCGGGCCCAGCGCAGCGGGAAGCTTCTGAGCTTCCTCCGGCGGGAGCTGGGCCTTTCCACCACCATGGTCAACCGGCTGAAGCAGCGGGACGCCATGTTCGTCAACGGCCGCCCGGTCCACACGGATCACCCCGTGGCGGCCGGGGACCGGATCTCGGTATGCATCGAGGAGCCGGAGCCGGAGTACCCGGCGGAGGAGGGGCCGCTCTCCATCCTCTATGAGGACGAAGCGGTGCTGGCGCTGGACAAACCGGCGGGGCTGATGATGCACCCCTCCCGGAGCCGCAACACAGGAACGCTGGCGAACCGCGTGGCCTGGTACTACCGGGAGACGGGCCAGCTCTGCGCTTTCCACCCGGTGAGCCGCCTGGACCGCGACACCTTCGGCGTCGTGCTGCTGGCCAAGAACGGCCACACCCATGCCCGGCTCTGCGCTGCGCACCAGGCGGGGGAGCTGGAGAAGGTCTACCTCGCCGCCGTCTGGGGCACGCCGCCCGAGGAGGCGGGCACCATCGACCGGCCCATTGCGCGGCTGGACAGCCGGGGCCTGCTCCGCGGCGTCCGGGCCGACGGACAGCGCGCCGTCACGGACTACCGGGTCCTCCGCCGCGGCGAGAAAGGCGCGCTGGTGGAGCTGCACCCCCGGACGGGCCGGACCCACCAGCTCCGGGTCCACATGGCGGACCTGGGCTGCCCCATCCTCGGGGACCCGCAGTACGGCTCCGCGGCCTCCCAGGCCTGGTCCCTGGCCCATGGGCTTGCGGTCCAGCAGCTCTGCGCCGTGTCCCTGACGTTCCCGCATCCGCTGCGGGCGGAGCGGGTGCGGATCGAATCGCGGCAGGGGGTCCTGCTGCCGGAAACGGACGAAATTTGGGCTGCATCCATTCTCAACGGACGGTTGAATTTCGAAAAACTTCCATTTTCAACGAATGGTTGAGGGGAAACGGGCCGATTCAACGGCCCCGCGATTGTTTTTTGCCGGAGAAACGCAGATAATCGGGCCAGACAAGACGAAGGAGGTCTGAACGATATGCTGCATTTGCTGCTCTACTGTATTTTCTGCCCCAGACCTGGGGCGGCCTCCGGCGAGGTGTTTTGGCCCGCCCGGAGCGGTTTCCCGTATTTCCCCATGAGATAAAGAGAAGGAGGACAACATGGAACAGAACATTCTTGGAACGATGATTTCCTCCCTGCGCAAGGAAAAGGGCATGACCCAGGACGCGCTGGCCAAGCAGCTGGGCGTCACCTTTCAGGCCGTCAGCAAGTGGGAGAACGGCCTGTCCTGCCCGGACATCGTGATGCTGCCGGAGCTGGCGGACCTGTTCGGTGTGAGCATCGACGCCCTCTTCGGCCGCGCGTCGCTGACCCCGGCGGACCTGCCCACGGAGGCTCCAGCCCCGGCCCAGAGCCAGGTGGTCTACGGCGACCTGCCCTGGGAGGATGACCGGTCCGTGCTGCACGCGGTGCTCTTCGCCGGGCACCGGCTGGTGGGTGACAGCCTGTTCCAGCGCCACCAGAAGGAGAAGCAGCGGCTGGAATTCTGCTACGAAGGCCCGGCCATCAACATCCAGAGCGACTTCTCCGTCACCTGTGCCGAGGGTACGGAGATCCGGGGCAGCATCAGGGCAGGCAATGACGTCATCTGCGGCAAGGTCCTGGGGAACGTCCAGGCCGGGAACAGCGTTCGCTGCGGCGACGTGGGCGGCAGCGTCCGCGCCAGCGACGGCGTCACCTGCGGCAGTGTGGGCGGCGACGTGAGCGCCGGGGACGGCGTCCAGTGCGCTAATGTGGGCGGCAGCGTCCGTGCCGGAGACAGCGTTGCCTGCGGCAGCGTGGGCGGCGACGTGAGCGCCGGGGACAGCGTCCGCTGCACCGAGGTCTATGGCAATGCCTTCGGCAGCGACGGCGTCCAGATCTGCCGCGGGGAACCGGAGAACGTCCCGCCTGCAGAGGACAACGAGGACGGCTGTTCGTTCGGCATCGGCTCCGGTGGTATATATGTCAATGGGAAAAAGGTGAAATTCGGCAGAAGCTGCCCCTCCAACGATTGAAATTTTGAATAAAGTTGATTTTCCTGTTGAGAGTTTGGGAAACAGATAGTATAATACCAACAGAAACCAAATTTTGCTGGAGGTATTAGCATTATGTTTACCAAACTGCTGAATGCTTTGAAAGAGACCCGCCGCACCATCGTCTTCACCGAGGGCCCCGACGCCCGCATCCTGAGCGCGGCGGACCGTCTGCTGAAGGAAGACCTGATGGACGTCATTCTGGTCGGCAACGTGGACGAGGTTAAGGCCGCAGCCGCCAAGGGCGGCTTCGATGTGGCCAAGGCCACGCTCCTTGACCCCGCTACTTACGCGGACATGGACGCCATGGTCGCCAAGATGGTCGAGCTCCGCAAGGGCAAGATGAGCGAGGAAGACTGCCGCAAGGCCCTCTCCAAGGGCAACTACTTCGGCACCATGCTCGTGAAGATGGGCAAGGCCGACGCCCTGCTGGGCGGCGCGACTTACTCCACCGCCGATACGGTCCGTCCCGCGCTGCAGCTCGTCAAGACCAAGAAGGGCGCGCACCTCGTGTCCTCCTCCTTCATCCTCTGCCGTGAGGGCAAGGACGGCCAGGAGAAGCTCTGCATGGGCGACTGCGCCATCAACATCTCCTATGAGGACTCCGTGGACAAGGAGGGCAACGTGACCTTCACCGCCGCCCAGAAGCTGGCCGAGGTCGCCGTCGAGTCCGCCCGGACCGCCGAGTTCTTCGGCATCGACCCGAAGGTCGCCATGCTGTCCTTCTCCACCAAGGGCTCCGGCAAGGGCGGCACCGTGCAGCTGAGCCACGACGCCACCGTCGAGGCCCAGAAGCTGGCTCCCGCGCTCGCCATCGACGGCGAGA
>CALICR010000095.1 GCA_938049125.1 uncultured Clostridia bacterium | reverse complement strand
TCTTCCGATCTGGTGCTGGCCGCCATGTGCACCGCAGACGGTGCCTATGAAATCAACGGACATCCCGTCCGCGACTATGATTACACGGAATTTCGCAGGCAGGTCACGCTTTTGCCGCAGAAGTCCTTCGTGTTCCGCGCGTCCATTCGGGATAACGTCAGCATGTTCTCCGGCAGCGCGCAGGAAGACGAAGCACTGGAGCAGGTGCTTGTAAGGACGGGCCTGTCAAAGTGGTACGCTGCGCGCGGCGCGTCCATGGATACGCAGATCGGAAGCGATGCGCACGCACTTTCCGGCGGCGAGGAGCGGCGGCTCGATCTGGCCCGCACGCTTTGGAAGCACGGGAGCCTGGTCATGCTGGATGAACCGACCTCCGGCCTGGATGAGAAGACGCGCATGGCGCTGGAACAGCAAATTTTGGAAATACCATGCGACCTTCTCATTGTTGCGATGCACAATTATTCCCCCGAATTTTTAAAGCGGTTCACGCACGTTTTGCACATTCAAAACGGAGTGCTTGCAGCTGCGCCGTAAGCGGATCGACGTACCGGACCTGAGCTGGTGCATCTGCGGCCTGCTGTCCTGGGGCCGCTACGAGCTGGCGGACCGCGGGGAGGACAGGCTGTCTCTCTCGGTCCCCTGCGACGTGGAAAACGAGCTATAGTTTGAATTCAAAGAACTGAGCATACAAAAGGAGTGACGGCCCGCAGCCCTGCGCGCCCCAAACAGAACCCCCGCCGCATCGGTCTAGGAGCGGCGGGGGATTTTTTTGCTCACTTGGCGGATTTTTGGATGAGGCCGTGGCAGCAGACGGTCTGCTCGGGACCGAGATCGCCGAGGGAAACGGTGACCCGACCGCCCTGCCGAGCCGCTTCGGCGTCGGAAAAGGAGACGGTCAGCGGGCTGCCAAAGCCCTCCAGCGTGACGGTGAGGCCATGCAGCGCTCGCGGGGCACGGTTGAAGAGGAACAGCTGGAGGTGGACGCCGTCGAGGTGATGCGTGGCGATGGCCCGGACGCTCAGCGGGGCTGCGCCGTCCGCGGCGGCAGGGAACTGCTCGTAGAACACGCTGGTGTTGTAGGTGGAGCCCTCCTGGAAGATGCCGCCGGTCAGGGGGCCGGTCTCGTCGGTGGTCACAACGGTGCTGAGGCCGACGCGGTATCGCGCGGCGGCAAGGTGGTCCCAGACCTTGGCCCAGCCGCCGGGCTCGCCGGTCAGGCCGAGGCGCAGCGGCGCGGCCACGGCGGTACCGATGCCGCCCACGCCGTACTCGTTGCCGCAGTAGTACATCCGGCAGGTATCGCCGAGGCGCAGCACCGTGGGGTAGGAGACGCTTTGGTCCTGCCAGCGATTGCGCCGGAAGTCCAGCTCGTCCAGGTCACGGCTCTGGGGCGCGAGGGCGAGGTTTTCACCGTAGCGCACGCCGCGGCTCCAGTGGATGCCGTCCTCGCTCTCAGCGTAAGTGATAGAGTAGACGCCCCAGCGGGTGCCGATGGAGGAATACCAGGTGCGGTAAAGCCCGTCGCCGCCGCGGTAGACGGGGCCGCCGGCAGAGGCGATGTTCTCATAGTCCAGGGCCGTGGTCCGGGCGTGGACGCAGCCACGGCGCTCCCAGTGGATGCCGTCCCGGGAGACGGCGTGGTAGACCGCCTTCTGCTGGTCCAGGAAGATATTGTCGCGGCTCAGGGTGGGCATGCCGGTGTAGTAGAGGTGCAGGAGCCAGCCGCCGCCGGGCAGGTCCTCCTTGAGGAGGCCGCCGCCCGCAATGCCGATCTGCGGCTCGCCTGTCATCTCGTCGAGGGGCGGCACCACAGGGTTGTGTGCGTACTTTTTCCAGTGGATCAGATCCGAGGACCAGGCCGCGCCGAGACCGGGGAACTGGCTCAGGCCCTGCCCGTGGCCGCAGTTGCCGGAGTAGAGCATGAAGTAGCGCCCCTCTTCCAGCTTCACAACGTGGGGCAGCACGCTCCAGGCATAGTCGAAGCTGCCGTCTTCGCCGTTGCCGACGGCGACGCCGCAGAAGGTGAAGTTGGTCGGGTCAGAGACCGGCGCGGTTGCCAGGCGGATCTGCCGCCGCCCGGTCTCGTTGTCCCCGGCGTAGAAGAGGTAGATGGTGTCTCCCTCCACGATGGCCCAGGGGTTCATGGTGATGGTCCTGGCAAACACGCCGTCCGCCTGAATGACCGGCCGCTCCCCGCGCACCCAGGCGATGTTCCGTTTCAGTTCTCCCAGCATAGTCCGTTCCTCCCGCCGCCGCTCTCATCCCGGCATGCAATTTGGCTTGATTGTAGCATTACGGAAATCTTCCTGTCAATCTGCGGTTCGGACACATCGTGGACCGCAATCGCGCACAGAAACGTGCAGACGCGGCAGACCAAGCTGACGCGCGATTTGGAGACTTGCACAACGCACCGCGCCGCCGTGGGAATGACCGGGTGCGCGGCTTGTGAGGGAGATCAAAAATAAAACTCTGTTTCAGACAAAATTGACGGAAGACGAAATAAAAATATTTCATCTGTTTCATACTAGAATAACAAAAAACGTCATTTTTACCGAAAAAACGCAAAATAATTTAAATTTAATACTGAGATGTTGACTTTTTTATGATAAATATTTATTATATAAGTAATGAAATGACATAAAAGCGGTAGTGAAAGAAACAAATGATTTTTATGAATGAAACGAAAAGACTGAACGCGGAGGAAGTCTGCGGCAGGCTCCATGGAGAGAGGAACATGAAGGCGATTGTGATTGAACGGCCGAATGAGCTTCGGCTGCGGGAGCTGCCGGTCCCGGTCCCGGCAGCGGACGAGGTCCTGGTAAAGGTCGCATACTGCGGTGTCTGCGGGACGGACTACGATAATTTCAAAGGAGAGTCGACCTTCGCAAGGGAGGGGCGGATCCACTATCCGCTGCGGTTCGGACACGAGTGGTCCGGCGTTGTCGTGGAGGTTGGCAATGCGGTGCGGACCTTCCGGCCCGGAGACCGCGTCGTCGGCGACGGAAAGGTGACCTGTACGGCCTGCGCCGCCTGCAAAGCCGGGCACTGGTATGACTGCCGGAACCTCCGCTCGGTCGGGACGGTGGACGACTGCTGGCCTGGCGCCATGGCAGAATATATGCGGATGCCGGAGCGGAATCTCTACCACCTGGCGGACCATGTGAGCCTGCGGGAGGCGGCGCTGATCGAACCCGCGGCGATCGCCTACAACGGCTTCCGCGGCCTCGACGTTCCCGGGACGAACGTGCTGATCCTCGGGACCGGCGCCATCGGCCTCGCGGCGGTACAGTGCGCGCGGAGCCTGGGGGCGGCACGTATACTGGTCGCCGGACGGAAGCCATCAAAGCTTGCCCTTGCGGAGAAAATGGGCGCGGACCGTGTGGTCTCCATGCAGCACGAGGCGCTGGAGCAGGCGGTCCTGGAGGAGACGGCGGGGGTCGGAGCGGATATTGTTCTGGACACCACGGGAAGCACAGAGCTGGTCCGGAACAGCGTCCGCTATACGGCGAACATGGGGAGCGTTTCTCTGCTGGCCTTTTATGATAGACTGCTGGACGGGTTCAATCTGGATGACTTTGTTTTGGCAAAGAAGTCTCTGCGCGGAATTTCCGGATCCCGGGAATATTTCCCGGTGGTTGCCCGGCTGCTGGCGGAGGGGAAGCTGCATCTGCTGCCGCTGATCACCCATGAGATATCCTTCGATCAGGCGCTCCGCTGCATGGAGGAATACGAGGCGGACGCGGAAACCCGTGTCAAATTGATGGTTCGATTTTGAAAGTTCGGGAGGAAGATTCCTATGGCAAACTGGGTCAAGATCAATGCGGATGAGGTAGAGCCCTTCCGTACCGGGCCGGTCTACGAGTCCCGGCAGCTGACGGGCCATGAAATGGCCGGAGCGCCGGTCATCAACATCAACGAGGGCCGGCTGAAGCCTTTTTCCAGGACCGGCGGTGCGGCGCATGAAAAGACGGAGATCTACTATATGGTCAGCGTCGGGCCGGAGACCTTTGTGGTGCTGGATGACAATCCGGTCCCGGTCCGGAACGGCGATCTTATCGTAATCCCGGGAGGAACGTTCCACTGGATCGACAATCGTGCGTCGGATATACCCTTTGTACTCTTTACGTTCTGGCCGGACGAGCGGGAGAACGACGTCTATTTCAAGCGGCTGGCCGCCTGGGGCACGTCGATGCGCTATGTACGAAAAGGGGGAGATGCGACATGATACAGTTTGATTTTCACGGAAAAACCGTGCTGATCACCGGCGGAAACGGCGAGATCGGCCGGGCTGCCGCGGAAAAATTCCTGCGCGCCGGGGCAAACGTCGCCATCAACGGTCGGAACCGGGAAAAGGGAGAGCGGGTCCTGGCGGAGCTGAGAACAATTTCCGAAAACGTGATCTTTGTTCCGGGCGACATCAGCTGCTATGCGGACGACGAACGGCTGGTCGCGGAGACGGCGAAGCGGTTCGGGGGCCTGGACATCCTGGTCAACAACGCCGGGATCAACGGGCAGCAGCCGGAGCGCAAGCCGTTCCATGAATATGACAAGGACTTCTGGAACCGGGTGATCGGCATTGATCTGAACGGGACCTTCTATCTCAGCCAGATCGCAAGCCGCTGGATGATCGAGCGGCAGCGAGGCGGGCGCATCGTGAACATCAGCTCGGTGATGGGTGTGACACCGGCGCGCCTCCAGTGTGCGTTCACCGCGGCCAAGGCGGGCGTTATCATGCTGTCGCGGGTCATGGCGCTGGAGCTTGCGCCCTACGGCATCAATGTCAACTGCCTGTGCCCCGGCTCGATCCTGACGGAGAAGACGAACGCGAAATTCTACAGCGACCGCGCGAAGGCGGAGTCCCTGCTGTCCCATGTCCCGATGGGCCGCCCGGGCACGCCGGAGGAGATCGCAGATGGCATCCTATTTCTGGCGTCCGAGGAGGCGTCCTACGTGACTGGCGACAATATGATTATAGACGGCGGATGGATGTGCGGCTATACCCGCGACTGGTGAACCCCCCAAAAAGGAGTCAGTTCCTTATGCTTGGAAAATAAGGAATTCAGAGATTCAAAAATCAAAAAAGATGAGGAGGCAACACAATGAAAAAAATCGCATGGTTTCTGGCAGTAATTCTGCTGATCTCCCTATTTGCGGGCTGCGGAAGTCAAACCGAAAAGCCGGACACGGAGACCCAGACAGAAAACGGCAGCACAGCTGCGGAAACGCCGAACGACGCGGCAGAAACGGAAACAGAGACAGAGACGGAGACGTCCGGCGCGGCCCGGGACGATCTGGTGCTTTCCACCAACATGGTCGTGACGACAGTGGATCCTTGGGATGTCAGCAGCTTTCAGAACTCGGTCATCCGACATCAGCTCTATGAGCCGCTGTTCTACTACAACGATATCACCAAGGAATTCGATCCCAAGCTGGCCGAGACCTACGAGGTCAGTGAAGACGGCCTAACCTACACGTTCCACCTCCGCGCCGGCGTCAAATTCCACAACGGCGAGGAGATGAAGGCCAGCGACGTGGTCTACTCCCTGAAGCGCGGCATGGCGGCCCCGAGTCTGGCAACGTATACCTCGAACTGGGAGGATGTCATCGCTGTTGACGACAGCACCGTGGAGCTGAAGCTGAATGCGGCCAGCATGGTCACGCTG
Source organism: uncultured Clostridia bacterium (assembly GCA_938049125.1). Classification (GTDB taxonomy): domain Bacteria; phylum Bacillota; class Clostridia; order Oscillospirales; family Oscillospiraceae; genus RGIG3159. Next base: position 11,865 of record CALICR010000095.1, on the reverse strand, counting down.
CTGAATCTGAACCACGTCTACATCGTCAGTGAGAAGGCGGCGGAGGAAGCGGGCGACCAGTTGGGCAGCACCGTGGTCCTCTGCGGCACGGGCCCCTATTATCTGACAGAGTACAACCCTGACGTGCAGCTCGTTATGGAGGCATTCCCGGACTATTATCTGGGCGAGGCCGCCATCAAGCACGTAACCTTCAAGCCCATCGTGGATTCCTCCACGGGCCTCATCGCGTTCCAGAACGGCGAGATCGACTTCTACAGCATCCCGACAGCCAACTGGGCGGAGATCTCGGAGAGCGGCAAGTACAACTGTGAGCTGGTGGCACAGAACCACATCACCTATTTCAGCGTCAACTACGACGGTGTCCTGGCGGACGCCAACATCCGTAAGGCCATCGGCTACTGCATCGACAAGGAAGCCATGAACATCGGCGCCTATGACGGCTACGCCACCATCGCCCCGGGCATGCTGAACAGCAACTATGTCCTCGGCGCGCCGGACGATCCCATTGAGTACGAGTACAACCCGGAAAAGGCCAAGACGCTTCTGGCTGAGGCGGGCTATGCGGACGGCCTCGACGTCGGGAAAATTCTCACGATCTCCGGAGGCTACTTCGAAAAAATGGCGCTGATCCTCCAGCAGAGCCTGGCGCAGGTGGGCATTAAGGCAGAGCTGGACAGCATGGAGCAGGGCGCTGCGCTGGCTCAGATGGCGACGGGTGACTTCGATATTCTGGTCTGCGGCTACGGGTGTAGCTATGATTATGACTTCTGGAAGGTCATGACAGACGGCGTTGTGGGCGACAGCGGCATGTTTGTCAAGCTTGGCCGTGCCGATGAGAGTCTCGGCCTCCATGCCCAGGAAATCCATGAGCTGTACCTGGAAGCGGAGACGGAGCAGGATCAGACCAAGCGGAACGAGCTTTACAAGCAGATCGACGATCTCCTCATGGAGACGGGCTGCTTCTACCCCGTGTTCTACCGGACCAGCCCCTACGCCTGGGCCAAGGACTTGAATGCGGTGATGCGTCCCTCGTATTACCACATCTATGAGTGGAGCTGGAATTCCTGATTAGAGCGTTTCTCAGAAAGAAAAGGTGGAATGTGCCCGCCCCGTCCCTTTGGGTGGGGCGGGCACACGCCATATCCTAGGGGCTGCGGCGGAGGCTACAGCGCCTGATATGTTCGGGAGGAAAACATGATTAAGTATGTCATCAAGCGGATCCTGCTGATGATCCCGATCCTGGTCGGTGTGGCCTTCATTGTCTTCTCGGTTCTGGCTCTGACGCCGAGCGACCCGGGCAGCATTATACTGGGCGCCGGCGCCGACAAGACGGCGATCGATGCACTGAACCATGAACTCGGCTACGATCAGCCATTTTTCACCAGATTTTTTACATATTTAAAGGATATGTTCCTGCACGCCAGCCTGGGCGTCTCCTACTACAGCGGCCGTCCCGTGGCGACGGAGATCTTCGTCAAGCTGCCCATCACGCTGCTGGTTGCCTTCAACGGAATGTTTTTTGCAACCTTGATTGGTGTCCCGCTGGGCGTGATGTCTGCGGTCAAACAGTATTCGCTGGTGGACACGGTCTCCACGACGGTCTCGCTCTTCTTTGCGTCGATCCCGTCGTTCTGGTTCGGCATGAGCCTGATGACCTGGCTCAGCCTGAAGCTGGGCTGGCTCCCCTCCAGCGGCATCGGCTCCTGGAAAAACTTTGTGCTGCCCGCCATTACGCTGGCGATTCCCTATGCGGCTCAGCAGCTTCGGTTTACGCGGTCCTCCATGCTTGAGACCATTCGTGCCGACTATGTGCGGACGGCCCGGGCCAAAGGCGCGGCGGAGGGACGCGTAATCTGGCGGCACGCCATGAAAAACGCCCTGCTTCCGGTCATCACGGTTACGGGCATGAACTTCGGCGGCCTCATCGGCGGCGCAGTGGTGACGGAGAGCCTGTACGCGCTGCCCGGCCTCGGAAACCTGCTGGTCAACAGCATTTACCGAAAGGACGTTCCGATGGTCCTCGGCGCGACGATCTTCCTGGCGGCCTCCTATTCGATCATCATGCTGATCGTGGACCTGCTCTACGCCTTTGTGGATCCGCGGATCAAGTCAAAATACGCTGTGAAAAAGCGGAAAAAGAAGCTGTCCGCGGCGGCGGAGGGAGGTGCAGCCGGATGAAGGAAGCGGATGTTGTCATGAAAAAGCCGAGCCAGTTCAAGGAGATCTGGCGGCGGCTCAAGAAGAACCCGACGGCGATGATCGGCCTGGTGCTGATGCTGCTGCTCGTGCTCGTCGCCATCTTTGCAGATCAGATCGTCCCCTACAGCCGGGCGACGGAGCTGAACATTCCGGAGCGTCTCCAGGGCCCGTCTGCGGAGCACTGGTTCGGAACGGACGGCTACGGACGCGACGAATTTGCGCGCATCGTCCACGGCAGCCGGTATTCCCTGAGCATCGGCTTCCTCTCCACGCTGCTGGGTCTGGTGATCGGCGGCTTTCTGGGAATTCTGGGGGCCTATTACGGCGGCGCGGTGGACGGGATTATCATGCGGATTGCGGATGTGCTCGTGGCGATCCCGACGATCCTGCTTTCGCTGGCCATCGTCTCCGCACTGGGCGCCAGCGTTGTGATCCTGATCGGTGCCATCGCCTTTACGCGGATCCCGGTCTTCACCCGCGTGATCCGCTCCGCTGCGCTGAACCTTGTCAATCAGGATTTTGTCGAGGCGGCCCGGGCCGGCGGCACTTCAGACCTCCGGATCATCGTCCGGCATATCATTCCAAACGCCATGGGAACCATTCTGGTCCAGACGACCATGAGTGTGGCCTTTGTTATCATGCAGGCGGCGACACTGAGCTTCCTCGGCATGGGCATTCAGGCTCCGGCACCGGAGTGGGGTTATATGCTGAACGAGGCCAGAGAGTTTGCGAAAAACTCGGCCTATCTCCTGTGGTTCCCGGGCATGAGCATCGTGCTCTCCGCCCTGTCCTGCAATCTGCTGGGCGACGGCCTGCGGGATGCGCTCGACCCCAAGCTGAAGAATTGAGGGAGGATGGACCATGCAAGACGAAAAGCTTTTGGAGATCAAAGACCTCCAGGTGATTTATCAGACGGACCTTGAGACGGTCCATGCCGTCAACGGCATCTCGTTTTCCGTCGGAACGGGCGAGACCATCGGCCTGGTCGGCGAGACGGGCGCAGGAAAATCCACAACGGCGCTGGCGGTCATGCGGCTGCTTCCAGAGCGCACGGCCCGCGTCAGCGGCGAAATCTACTTCCAGGGGGAAGACCTGCTGAAGCTTCCGCCCAGCGAAATGCGGAGCATCCGGGGCATGAAGATCGCCATGATCTTCCAGGACCCGATGACGAGCCTGAACCCGGTCATGACCGTAGGCGATCAGATCAAAGAGGCGCTGGAGCTTCACAATGTGGACGGAAAGACGGATGCGGAGCTGGAGGCGCGGGTCGAGGAGACGCTCCAGCTGGTCGGCATTCCCGCATCCCGGAAGGACGACTATCCGCACCAGTTTTCCGGCGGCATGAAGCAGCGCGTCGTGATTGCCATGGCGCTGGTCTGCGAGCCGGAGCTGCTCATTGCGGACGAGCCAACCACGGCGTTGGACGTGACGATTCAGGCCCAGGTTCTGCGGATGATGAAGCGGCTGCGCGACCAGCTTGGAACGGCGATGATCATGATCACCCATGATCTTGGGATCGTGGCCGAGACCTGCGACAAGGTGGCGGTCATGTATGCCGGGGAGCTGATCGAGTACGGGACCGTGGAGGACATCTTTGGCGGCACGCGGCACCATCCCTATACGGTGGGCCTCTTCGGATCCATTCCGGACCTAGAGGAGAAGTCGCGGCGGCTGCACCCTATCGACGGCCTGATGCCAGACCCGACGGACCTGCCGAAGGGCTGCAATTTCTCGCCGCGCTGCCCGAGCTGCACCGAACGGTGCCGGGCCGAGAAGCCCGGTGAGACCGCATTCAGCGCGACGCACCGGGTCCGGTGCTTCCTGTTTGAAAAGGAGGGGGCAGAATGACAGAACAAGTACCGCTGATCGAGGTGAATCACCTTAAAAAATATTTTCATACGCCTGCGGGCCAGCTGCACGCGGTGGATGACGTCAGCTTCGGGATCCGGCAGGGAAAGACCCTCGGCGTGGTCGGCGAGTCCGGCTGCGGAAAATCGACGCTGGGCCGGACGATCCTCCGCCTGCTGGAGCCGACGTCGGGCGAGATCTTCTGTGAAGGACAGAACATCACGACGCTGAATAAGGCAAAAATGCGGCAGATGCGGCAGCGGATGCAGATCATCTTCCAGGACCCCTATTCGAGCATCGACGCCCGGATGACCGTGCTGGAGATCATTGCGGAGTACATGATCGTGAACCGCAAGTTCCGGACGCGGCAGGAGTGCTACAACCAGGCGGTCAGGCTGATGGACGTGGTAGGCCTGGCCCGGAGACTGGCCAATTCCTATCCTCATGAGCTGGACGGCGGGCGGCGGCAGCGGATCGGCATTGCCCGCGCCCTGTCTCTGGACCCGAAGTTCATCGTCTGCGACGAGCCGGTCTCGGCGCTGGACGTGTCCATTCAGGCGCAGATCCTCAACCTCATGATGGACCTCCAGGAGGAGATGGGCTTCACCTATCTGTTCATCACCCACAACCTGAGCGTGGTCAAGCACATTTCCGACGAGATCATGGTAATGTACCTCGGACAGGTCATCGAAAAGGCGGAGGCAGAGGAGTTGTTCCGCCATCCGCTCCACCCCTATACGAAGGCGCTGCTCGCGGCGATCCCGCGGCCCAGCCTAGCGTTCCGGGGCAGAGACTTGGAGGTGATCCGCGGAGAGGTCACAAGTCCCGTGGAGCCGGAGCCGGGCTGCCGCTTTGCGGCCCGCTGCGAATTCTGCACCGAGGCGTGCAGGAAACAGCAGACGCTCCGGGAGATTACTCCCGGACACTGGGTATCCTGCTGGAGAGCAGAGGAGGCGGGCCGGGATGCTTGATGTCAAGATCACCGGGGGCACGCTGCTGGACGGCACGGGCCGCCCGGGGTACCGGGCTGAGATCGGCATCCGGGACGGGATCATCACGGAGATTGCGCCGAAGCTCCAGGAGAGTGCCCGCGAGGTCCTCGACGCGGAGGGACTCTGCGTCACCCCGGGCTTTCTCGACACCCACGCGCACAGCGACGACGCGGTCTTTTTCCGCAGCGACGGCTACAACTGCCTCGAGCAGGGCATCACGACGCAGCTCGTGGGCAACTGCGGCGATTCTCCGGCGCCTTACCGCAAAGACTGCGGCGTTCCGCTGACGACGCGCCCGGCCGCGCCGGAACGGCTGGAGGAGATGATGGCGGCGGCAAAGGACTGTCCCACGTTTCTCGCAGCGGCGGACCGGCAGGAAAAGGGGATCAATTACGCCTTTCTGGTGGGCCACAATGCCCTCCGCCTGTCCGTCATGGGTGAATCGCCTGCGGCGCCGACGCCCTTGCAGATTCAGGCCATGCAGGAGCAGATCCGCTTGGCCATGCGGGCCGGGTATTTCGGATATTCCTCCGGCCTCGTCTATGCGCCGTCCGTCTATGCGGACACGGCGGAGCTGACAGCGCTGGCAAAGGCATCGGCAGAATTCGGCGGGCTCTATGCGTCCCACATCCGCGGCGAGGGCGATCATGTACTGGAGGCGGTCCGCGAGGCCATTGCGGTGGGCCGCGGCGCGGGCTGCCCGGTCCTCATCTCCCACATCAAGGTCATGGGACCGAACCGTGCGGGGAAGGCCCAGGCGATGCTGCGGATGATCCGGGAGGCCAATGCAGAGGGAGTGCGGGTCTTTGCGGACCAGTATCCCTACGATGCGGGCTCTGCGCCGCTGATCAGCCAGATTCCGCCCAAGTATCTGCGCGAAGGGCGCGCCGCGCTGCTGCAGCGGCTGGAGGAGCCGCAGTTCCGGCGGCAGGTGGAGCATTCCATTTTCCATGAGACGGAGGAGTTTGAAAGCTGCCTCTATTATGCGGGCTATGCGGGCAGCCGGATCGCCGCGGCGGCGGAAACGCCGGAGGCGGTGGGAAAAACGCTTACGGAGCTTGCCGCGGCAGCGGGCGCTGCACCGGTCGACGCGATGGCGGAGCTGCTGCTGCGCAATCACGGCACGGTGCAGGGCGTCTACACCTGTATGCAGATGGAGGATATCAGGACCTTTTTGGCGGATGAGAACGTGTATGCCGGGACGGACTGGTCCGCCTATCCGGAGCACTACAGCGAGGAGCAGGTGGGCGGCGGTCATCCGCGTGGGACCGGCGCGATGTTCCGGCGGATCGAGATCTGCCGGGAATTCCGGCTGCGGAGTCCGGAGGCCTGCATCCGGAGCATGACCGGTGCGCCGGCGGGGGCCATCGGCCTGCGGGACCGTGGCCTGCTGAGGCCGGGTCTCGCGGCAGATCTCTGCGTGCTCGACTGGGAACGCGCGGCGGCGGAGGCGGACGATCTCCACCCGTTCCGGCGCAACCGGGGCCTTGCCTATGTGCTGCTGAACGGCACGGTGGCAGTGCGCGGCGGCCGGGCGACGGGCTGCTATGCGGGACAGGTCCTTCGCCATGCACCGGTCAAGTGAGTGGGAAGATACGAGACAGGAGGAAGTATTATGACAGAGGAACGGAAAAACGGCCAGGAGGCCTATGTGGATGCGCTGATCGCCCGGTCCCGGGCGGCCCAGCGCGTCGTTGCCGATTATACGCAGACACAGGTGGACGCCATTGCGAAGATGTACGCCAAGGTCGTGTTTGACAACAGCGAGATGCTGGCGCGCGTTGCCGCTGAGGAATCCCGCATGGGCGTCTTCGAAGATAAAGTCAAAAAGTGCCAGGCCAAGTCCCGGATCATCTGGAACAGTCTGCGCGATAAAAAGACGGTCGGGATCATTGCGGAGCACCCGGAGGAGGGGATCGTCGAGGTGGCCAAGCCCATCGGCGTGGTCTGCGCCGCGACGCCCTGCACCAACCCCGTCGTGACGCCGATGTGCAACGCAATGTTTGCCGTCAAGGGAAGAAATACCATTATCATCAGCCCGCATCCGCGGTCCAGGCAGACGACAAAGCTGCTGGCGGACCTCTATTATGCGGAGCTGGACCGGATGGGCGTGCCCCGGGATATTTTCCTTTATGTTGAGGAGCCGACCATCGCGGCGACGCAGCATCTCATGGCAAACTGCGATGTGGTCCTGGCGACGGGCGGCCCCGGCGTTGTGAAGTCGGCCTATTCCTCCGGAAAACCCAGCTTCGGCGTCGGCGCGGGCAATGTGCAGGGCATTTGGGATGAGAATATCGATTTCAAGGCCGCTGCCGCCCGGGTCATTGCGTCCCGGACCTTTGACAACGGCATCATCTGCGCCGGAGACCAGACGGTGATCGCGCCGGCGTCCCAGTTCGCGGAAATCCTGGAGGCCCTCCGGGGTGAGGGGGCGGTCTACTTTGAGGACAAGGAAACCGTGGACCGCTTCCGCCGCGCGATCTTCCCGGACGGGACCATGAACCGGGAGCTGGTGGGCCAGCCAGTCCGGAAGGTCGCGGAGGCGGCGGGTGTCCCGATCCCGGAGGGGACGCGGGCCATCCTCCTTTATCCCGGCGCTTACGGCGCGGCGGACCCGCTCTCAAAGGAGAAAATGTGCCCGGTCATGACCGTATATAAATGGGACACCTTTGCAGAGGCCGTCGCCATCGCCCAGGCGAATCTGGAGTACAACGGCGCGGGCCACACCTGCTCCATCCAGTCGAACGACCGGGAGCACGTGGAATATGCGGGCACCCGACTCCCCGTGTCGCGGGTCCTGGTGAACCAGTCCAGTGCCAGCATGGCGGGCGGCTCCTTCCTGAACGGTTTGAATCCGACCACAACGCTGGGCTGCGGCACCTGGGGCAATAACTCCATTGCGGAAAATCTGACGTACTACCACCTCTTCAACCGTTCGCGGATCTCCTATGTCAAGGAAAACGCGGCGGTCCCGACGGACGCGGAGCTGTGGGGCTGATCCCCGGCGCGCGGAACAGTCATCCGGGACGGAAAGGGACTGAAAAAGCATGAAACTGTTGGAATACCAGGCAAAGGAAATTTTTCGCCGGGCAGGCATCCGGACGATGCCCGGTGCGGTGATCCGGGAGCCAGCGGGGGCGCTGGAGGCGATCCGGGCGGCAGGGCTGCGCTATCCCGTGGTGCTCAAGGTGCAGGTCCCGGTGGGCGGACGCGGCAAGGCGGGCGGCGTTCAGTTTGCGGAAACGGAAGCGGATGTCCCGAGTTGGGCGGAGCGGCTGTCTGCACTGGAAGTCCGGGGCTGCCGCCCGCAGGCGCTGCTGGCCGAGGAAAAGGCGGAGGCATCGCAGGAACTGTATCTCTCCATCCTGCTGGACCGGCAGGAGCGGGCGCCGCTTCTGGTGTTTTCCCCGGACGGCGGTATGGACATCGAGCAGACGGTTCGGGAGCATCCGGAGCGCGCCGCGCGGGTCCCTCTGGACCCCGTGCGGGGGCCAGAGGCCTATACGATTGAATATCTCATCAGCAGGACCGGGGCCGACCCTAGGCTGAAGCCCGCGCTGCTGGAGGTCAGCCGCAGGCTCTTCGCGGCGTTCTATGACTGGAACGCCATGCTGCTGGAGATCAATCCGCTGATGCTGACCGCGTCGGGCGAACTGATTGCGGCGGACGGGAAGGCGGAGCTGGACGACAACGCGCTCTCCATTGGAAAGCTGCCGGACGCGGCGGCGTGGCGCGAGGCCTCCGCGGAGGACCCGCGGGTCAAGGAAGCGCGCCGCTTCGGCTTCCACTTCGTTCCGCTGGACCCGAAAGGGACGGTGGCCATCATGTCGAACGGCTCCGGGATGATGATGAGCTGTCTCGACCTGGTGACGAAGCGCGGGATGCGCGTTGGCTGCTGTCTGGACCAGGGCGGCGGTGCGACGCGGGAGCGGCTGAAGGAGGCGATCCGGATCCTCTTTTCGGATGCCGGGATCCGGGTGCTGCTGGTCTATATTTTCGGCGGGATCACGCGCTGCGACGAGGTCGCGGCCGGTATCCGGGACGCGCTCACGCTGCTCCCGACTGAATGCCGGGTCGTGGTCCGGATCGAGGGAACGAGAAAGGAAGAGGCTATGCAGATCCTCAGGACGCTGGAGGACCGTGTGACGGCAGTCTCCAATGTGCCGGAGGCGGTAGAGGCCCTGGCGGCGCTGCATCGGGAGGCGGAGCAATGAGCATTCTGATCGATCAAACTACACGCCTGCTGGTGCAGGGGATCACGGGCCGCGAAGGGACGTTCCATACCAGGACGATGCTGGAGTATGGTACGAACGTCGTGGCAGGATGCACCCCAGGCAAGGGTGGCCAAACTGTGGAAGGTGTGCCGGTATTCAATACGGTCCGGGAGGCCGTCGAGGAGACGGGCGCGAACGCGACGGTGCTGTTCGTTCCGGCGAAGCATACACCGGCGGGGATCTATGAGGCGGTGGACGCTGGGGTTCCGTTGATCTTCTCCATCTCGGAGCATACGCCGGTCCATGAGATGATGAAGTGTTACTGGGCGGCACGGCAGCGCGGCGTCCGGCTGTTCGGGCCGAATTCCTTCGGCGTAATCTCGCCGGGGAAATGCAAGGCCGGATTTATGGCGTCGCATATCTTCCTCCCGGGGCCGGTGGGTGTTATGACCCGGTCAGCGACCAACGGCTATGAGTCCGTATTCCTGATGACCCAGCGCGGAATCGGCCAGTCGACCTGCGTCGGCGTGGGCGGCGATATGATCCCCGGCTCCTCGTTTACGGACCTCCTGCAGGACTTCGAGCGGGACCCGGAGACCGAGGTAATCGTCATGATCGGGGAGATCGGCGGCTGCGAGGAGGAGCGGGCGGCGGCCTACATCAAGGCCCATGTCACAAAGCCGGTCATCGCCATGATCGCCGGGAAAAACGCGCCGAAGGGCACCAACATGGGCCACGCGGGCGCCATCGTCGGGGCAGACGGCACGGGGAGTGCCGAGCACAAGGAACGCGCGCTGCGCGATGCGGGGGTGTACCTCGCGGAGAGCACCGTGGAGATCGCCGGGATCGCCGAGGCGATCCTGCAAGGCAGAAGAGGGGAATAGTATGGAACAGGAACGCGCACGGAATATCTACCGCACAATGACCAGGATCCGGGAGTTTGAGAGCCGGGCCTACCAGCTATTCTGCGAGAATCGGCTGCACGGCTCCGTCCATCTCTATCTGGGCGAAGAGGCCATCGCGGCGACGGTTTGCTCCCGGCTGAGCGACGCGGATTATATTGCGAGCACCCACCGCGGCCACGGACACTGCATTGCCAAGGGGGCGCGCACGGACCGTGCCATGGCGGAGCTGATGGGGAAACAGGACGGCTACTGCGGAGGCCGGGGCGGTTCTATGCACATCGCGGACCTGACAAAGGGCAACCTCGGGGCCAACGCCATCGTCGGTGCGGGCGTGCCCATCGCGGTGGGCGCGGCGCTGGCGCTCCGGATGAAGGGGGAGCGGCACGTAGCCGTGGCCTTTTTCGGGGATGCGGCGTCCAACCAGGGCTGTGTTCACGAGGCCATGAACCTCGCGGCGGTGTGGTCCCTGCCGGTCATCTTTGTGGTGGAGAACAACGGCTTTGGCATCACGGTGCCGCAGGCTCAGTCGACCTCGGTCCAGGACATCAGCGTCCGCAGCGCGGCCTACGGCATCCCCGGCGTCACGGTGGACGGGAATGACGTGCTTGCCATCGACGCGGCATTTGCTGCGGCGCAGGAGCGGGCGCTGGCCGGGGACGGCCCCTCACTGATCGAGTGCAAGACCTGCCGCTGGTGCGGTCATTGGACCGGCGACCCGGAGGTCTACCGGACCCGGGAGGAGGTCGAGCGCTGGAAGCGGGACCGCGACCCCATCCGGAATTTTGGAAGCTATCTTCTGGAGACGGGAATGGCGGATGCGCAGCAGCTGGAGAAATTCCAAAAAGAGGCGCAAGCGGAGATCGACGCCGCGGTCGCCTTTGCGGAACAAAGCTCTGCGCCGAACCCGGCGCATGTGCTGGACGATGTATTTTACGAGGCTTGACAGGGGGGCTTGGAATGAGTGTAAAAACCTATGCAATGGCAGTCCGCGACACCATTGCGTCTGAAATGCGCCGGGATGCCTCCGTGTTCGTCATGGGCGAGGACGTGGAGAAGCAGGGCGGTATTTTTGGATGCACCCGGGACCTTTACAAGGAATTCGGCACGGATCGCGTCCGGAATACGCCGATCTCCGAATCCGGCTTTGTCGGCGCGGGATTGGGCGCAGCCTGCGCCGGAATGCGGCCCATCGTTGAGCTGATGTACATGGATTTCGCACTGGTCTGCATGGATCAGCTCATCAATCAGGTGGCCAAGACGCGGTATATCTTCGGCGGAAAGGCAAAAATTCCGCTGGTAATCCGGGGCCAGGAGGGAATCGGTCGCGGCAATGCGGCGACGCACAGCCAGTCCCTGGAGACGATCTTTCTGCATTTTCCCGGCCTCAAGGTGGCCTGCCCCTCCTCCGCCCGGGACGCTGCCGGACTGCTCCGCACGGCAATCCGGGACGACAACCCCGTCATGTTCTTCGAGCATAAGGCACTGTATGCCTCCAAGGAGGATGTGCCCGAGGACCCGGACTTTATGATCCCCTTCGGGAAAGCCAATGTGGTGCGGCCGGGCACGGATGTGACCATCGTCGCAAACCTTCTCTATGTACCGCGGGCGCTGGAGGCGGCAGGGCTGCTGGAGGCGGAGGGCATCTCTGCGGAGGTGATCGACCCGAGGACCCTGGTACCCTTCGACTATGATACAGATCGGAAGAGC
>CALICR010000094.1 GCA_938049125.1 uncultured Clostridia bacterium | reverse complement strand
GAAGAATTTGCAGCGGGGCTACTTTTACTGAACCTGATATATTGGAAATCAGAATATAGCAGCGGACTCCCACTCTCGCCAGCAGGCACCATTTTGCCTCAAAAGACACCCGTTCCGCCACCTCAATCGCTGATTGTTCCGCTACGATAGTATAGTATTTTCTACACATCTAGCCGCATAGGTCGCAAGGCGGGCACCCTTAGAGGCGTCGAAGGTCGAGACGCCCTTGATGAGGCCGATGGTGCCGATGGAGATCAGATCCTCCTGATCCGCCTCCGGCGTATAGTATTTTTTCATGATGTGCGCCACCAGGCGCAGATTCCGTTCGATGAGCGTGTTGCGCGCCTCCAGGTCGCCCTGGGCGGCCCGCTCCAGGTAGTACCGCTCCTCCTTGGCGCTCAGCGGCTTTGGAAAGGAGCCGCCGGACAGGCGCAGCGAGCAGAGCATGCTGCTGAGCATCATCAGCACCGCAGCAGAAAGCATAAAATCACCCCCTGCTCCCAGTCTATTCCCCGGCAGCCCGTCCGGATTCCGCCAATTTTCGGTCCCACCGGCAGCGGAGTCTCCCGCATACAACGCCGCCTGATTTTTTTCCAAAACCAGGCGGCGTTGTATATGGTATTCCATTTGACAAACTGGAATTATATAATTGGTGTGCCTATGTGCTTATCTGCTCTCCATTGTGGAGGATTTCCGTCATCAGCCCAGTATTCATCTATTGATGTAATTTTATCATTCGCTGTTCTTATGAATGACACCACATGGAAACATGCACCTCTGTCTTTGGGATAAACTTTTGTTACCGTGATGAATAAATCGTCTATCACTTCCACTCGTTCAACTGTTCCATCCCAATCACCCGGATATTCACAATTTGCGATAATGAACTCATCGACCGTAAAGTGCTCGTTGGAACAATGCCAATTTACATACGCATCCTTGTGAAAGAAGTTTCTGATTGTGTTCTCATCTTGAGCCAACACAGCCTTAATAAAGCTGCATACATCCATAATCATTTACCTCGTCAAATTTCCGATTTATTATTCTATAGTATACCACAATGCAGAATCGTGGAGAAGATCAAAAACGTAAAAATCGGCAAGCCCCCGACGGTGCTTGCCGATCTTTGGTGCGAGAGAGGAGAATCGAACTCCCACGACTGTTGCCACACGCCCCTCAAACGTGCCTGTCTACCAGTTCCAGCACTCTCGCATTTCGAATGCCTCATTATTATAGCGGCTTCATGCCCCTTTGTCAACCAGTTTTTTCGCGCCCGGGCAGAAGAATCTTCCTTTGGGCAGATTCGCAGAAAAAGAACGCCCATCTTTGTCCAGAGGCAACAAAGATGGGAAGAAAATCGGGATTTTCCATTGACAGCAGGAGCTTCCTGTGCTATGATAGTAACCCATAATGCCTAAGTTTTGGCCTGGGCATTCCGCTCCACTTTCTGCATCTATTGTAGCACGGGCGGATGCAATTATCAAGAAGCGCGGCAACAAAATCCCAACTTCCCCGGGTGTGCCGCTTCTCACAACGTCAAACGCACAGAAGGAAATTGACCGGCTGACGCCGAGAAAGGCTGTGATGATTCAGAATGGAAATGGTGAAGGACGTCTATTACGGCAAAACTCTCCGAAAAAGCTATTCCAGGCATCCGGAAATTCTACAGATGCCGAATATGCTGAAGATCCAGAAGGATTCCTATGAGTGGTTCCTGAAGGAGGGCCTCCGCGAGGTGTTCCGCGATGTGGATACCATCACGGACTACACGGGCAATCTGGAGCTCTCGTTCCTGGACTACTCCATGAACGACAAGCCGAAGTACAGCGTGGAGGAATGCAAGCGCCGCGACGCCACCTACGCAAAGCCTATCAAGGTGCGGGTCCGCCTGCGCAACAAGGAATCCGGCGAGATTAAGGAGCAGGAGATCTTCATGGGCGACTTCCCGCTCATGACCAACGGCGGCACCTTCGTCATCAACGGTGCGGAGCGCGTCATCGTCTCCCAGATCGTCCGCAGCCCCGGCATGTACTACGGCCACACGGTGGACAAGGCCGATGTGCACACCTATACCGCCACCGTCATCCCCTACCGCGGCGCCTGGCTGGAGTACGAGACGGACGCCCAGGACATCTTCTATGTCCGCATCGACAAGAACCGCAAGCTCCCCATCACCTGCCTGATCCGCGCCCTCGGCGTCGTGACCGACGCGCAGATCCTGGAGCTGTTCGGTGAGGATGCCCGCATCACCGCCACCATCGAGCGCGACACCTGCAAGACCCGCGAGGAATCCCTGCTTGAAATTTACCGCCGCCTGCGCCCCGGCGAGCCGCCCACGGTGGAGAGTGCCGAGGAATACCTCAACGCTCTCTTCTTCGACGCCCGCCGCTACGACGTGTCCAAGGTCGGCCGCTATAAGTTCAACAAAAAGATCGACATCTGGTCCCGCCTGGCGGGCCATGAGCTGGCCGATCCCATCGCCGATCCTCTGACCGGCGAAATTCTGGCCATGCCCGGCGAGGTCCTCTCCCGGGAGCGCGCCCACGCGATCTCTGATCGCGGCGTCAACGAGGCCGTGCTGCTGGTGGATGGCAAGCGCGTGAAGGTCTTCTCCAACGGCATGGTCGATATGGCCAAGTTCGTGGACTTCGATCCCGCCCAGTACGGCATCAAGGAGAAGGTCATGTTCTCCGTCCTCGCCGATATGCTGGAGACCGTCCCCGCCGACGGCTGGAAGGACGCCATTGAGGACCGCCGCGAGGAGCTGCAGCCCAAGCACATCACCCGCGAGGACATCCTCGCCTCCATCAACTACCTCTGCTGCCTGGCCAACGGCGTTGGCACCACCGACGACATCGACCATCTGGGCAACCGCCGCCTGCGCTGCGTGGGTGAGCTGCTGCAGAACCAGTTCCGCGTCGGCTTCACCCGCCTGGAGCGCGTCATCCGCGAGCGCATGACCATCCAGGACGCGGACGCCGTCACGCCCCAGAGCCTCATCAACATCCGCCCGGTCACGGCGGTCATCAAGGAGTTCTTCGGCTCCTCCCCGCTGTCCCAGTTCATGGACCAGAACAACCCGCTGGCCGAGCTGACCCACAAGCGCCGCCTCTCGGCCCTCGGCCCCGGCGGTCTGAGCCGCGAGCGCGCCACCTTCGACGTCCGCGACGTCCACTACAGCCACTACGGCCGTATGTGCCCCATCGAGACCCCTGAAGGCCCGAACATCGGCCTCATCAACTACCTGGCCACCTACGCCCAGGTCAACGAGTACGGCTTCGTGGAGGCCCCCTTCCGCAGAGTCGAAAAGGGCACCTGCCGCGTGACCGACGAGGTCCAGTATATGACCGCCGACGTCGAGGACGACTACTATGTCGCCCAGGCGACGGAGCCGCTGGACGAGAACGGCTGCCTAGCCAACAAGCGTATCACCTGCCGCCACCGCAATGAGATCCTCGAGGTGGACCGCGAGACCATCGACTATATCGACGTGTCCCCGAAGATGATGGTCTCCGTCGCGACGGCCTTCATCCCCTTCCTCCAGAACGACGACGCCAACCGTGCCCTGATGGGTGCGAACATGCAGCGCCAGGCCGTGCCGCTGATGGTGACCGAGGCCCCCATCGTGGCCACGGGCATGGAGCACCAATCCGCCGTGGACTCCGAGGTCTGCATCAAGTCCGAGGGCGACGGCGTGGTCACGAAGGTCTCTGCCACGGACATCACCGTCCGCTATGACGACGGCCCTGTGCGCACCTACCAGCTCACCAAATTCGCCCGGTCCAACCAGGGCACCTGCGTCAACCAGCGGCCCATCGTGGCGGCGGGCGAGCGCGTCGAGGCCGGTCAGGTCATCGCCGACGGTCCCGCCTGCTCTCAGGGCGAAATTTCCCTGGGCAAGAACGTGCTCATCGGCTTCATGACCTGGGAAGGCTACAACTACGAGGACGCCATCCTGCTGAACGAGCGTCTGGTCCGCGAGGACGTCTTCACCTCCATCCACATCGAGGAGTACGAGACCGAATCCCGCGACACGAAGCTCGGGCCGGAGGAGATTACCCGCGACATCCCCAACGTCGGCGAGGACACCCTCAAGGACCTGGACGAGAGCGGCATCATCCGCATCGGCGCGGAGGTCACCTCCGGCGACTATCTGGTCGGCAAGGTCACGCCCAAGGGCGAGACGGAGCTGACCGCCGAGGAGCGCCTGCTGCGCGCCATCTTCGGCGAGAAGGCCCGTGAGGTCCGTGACTCCTCCCTGAAGGTCCCCCACGGTGAGAGCGGCATCATCGTCGACGTCCACGTCTTCACGAGAGAGAACGGCGACGAGCTCAGCCCCGGCGTCAACAAGGTCGTCCGCGTCTACATCGCCCAGAAGCGGAAAATTTCCGTCGGCGACAAGATGGCAGGCCGTCACGGCAACAAGGGCGTCGTGTCCCGCGTACTCCCTGAGGAGGATATGCCCTTCATGCCCGACGGCACGCCGCTGGACATCGTGCTGAACCCCCTGGGCGTCCCGTCCCGTATGAACATCGGTCAGGTCCTCGACGTCCACCTCGGCTACGCGGCCCAGGCCCTGGGCTGGAAGGTCGCCACCCCCATCTTCGACGGTGCCACCGAGAAGGACATCCGCGAGACCCTGAAGCTGGCGGGCCTCCGCGAGGATGGCAAGTCCGTGCTCTACGATGGCCGGACCGGCGAGCAGTTCGACAACCTTGTCACCGTCGGCTACGTTTACTTCCTCAAGCTCCACCACCTGGTGGACGATAAGATCCACGCCCGTTCCACCGGCCCCTACTCCCTGG
>CALICR010000093.1 GCA_938049125.1 uncultured Clostridia bacterium | reverse complement strand
CATAGAAGCCTGGCTGCACGGCGCGCAGCACCGTCAGCAGCACCGCCGCCCCCACCGGTGCCACCGTCGCAATGCGGATCCACTTTGCCAGCTGCTGCTTCACCGCGCGCTCCTTTCTCTCCGTCCGGATGCGTGATACGGGGCGGCATCCGCCGCTCCATACACCATCATCATAAAGCCCGCGTCGTTTTTTGTCAACCCCGGGCGTGGGTTGATGGACGTGACGGGCCGTATCCGCGGAAACGCCGGCGTCCGCTTGGGAACGCCGGCGCGGGTCCGCCGTCTGTTCAGGTCCGCTCCGTCTTCTCCGGACCGGCCCCGTCTTCGGGCTGCAGCTTCGACCGCGCGACCCGGGGGACCAGATTGTCGATGATGCGGTTCTTCTCCTGCTTTTTCGCGCTGAAATAGCCAATGAGGCTGAAGACCAGCGCGCCGATGAAGTTGACGAACAGGTCCTCCATGGTGTCATAGAGGCCGATGTCCAGATAGCCGTCGAAGCCGAGGCTCTGACCGTTGACCGCCACGTCCGTGATGCCGCGGATGGTCACGGGGATGTTGGAATTCGTCTTATCCAGCATGACGCTGGAGATGGTGTGGACGATGGTGTCCTTCTGCATATCCATCAGGAACAGCCGATCCATAGAGAACTCAAAGAACTCCCACAGCACGCCGACGGTCATGGAGAAGCAGAAGGCCGCCATGGCCATATAAGCCGGGGACAGCGCGACGCGCACGCGCTCGTTCCGATTCAGGATCTCCACCAGTGAGTAGCCCACCGCCGCGCAGAGGAAGCCCGAGGTGGTGTGCAGCATGGAGTCCCAATAGGGGAACTGGATAAAGTAGCAGGCCAGCTCACCGAGGATCTCCGCGGCGAAAATGAAGATCAGAATAATGATCTGGAGCGTGGACGGCAGCTCGATGCCGAAGTTTGTCTGCACGAAGCTCGGCAGCAGGAACAGGAAGAGCACCAGCACGCAGATGGCCGCGTGCTCATATTCGCCGCGGATCAGTGCCGTCACCAGCGACACCAGCACCACGAGGCGCAGCACCACGTAGATTGCAAACACGGACTTGTTGCGCCGGATCATCTGTTTGAGGAGCTGGATTTTCCTGGCAGCCCGGCTTTTTTTCTCTCTCATGCAAGTTCCTTCTTCCGTTTGTTCCAAAGCACGATCCAGATCGGCACACAGAAGATCAGCGCGCCCACGACATCCAGCACCGAATGCTGCTTGACCAGCACCGTGGAGCAGATGATGACCGCCGACCAGAGCATCAGCGGGACACGGACCTTTTTCAGCCGCTCGCTGTCCAGCGCCGCGAACCAGATGGCCACGCAGCCCATCACGTGGACGCTGGGGAATACATTGGTGTTGGTGTCGGCGCTGTAGATAAAGCGCAGGGCCATGGTGAAGATGTTGTGATGTTCAAACGTCGCCGGGCGCAGATCCTGGCCGTTGGGGATCAGGAAGCAGATCAGCGTACTGAGCGTAAAACTCACGGCGATGAACTGCATATAATGCCGGAAGGCCCGTCCGTCCTTGAACAGCAGGTAAAGGCCCACCACAATCATAATGACGTGCCAGGAGCAGTACGCCACCACAAAGTATTCCACAAAGGGGATCCTGTCATCCAGCGGGCACCAGGAGACCCAGTAGGGCCTGCTGCCGTCCACAACGTGCTCCACCGTCAGGTACATAATGCCGTAGACCGGCAGGTAGAGCGCCCACCATGCGTGGGGATTTTCCTTGACAAAGGTCCGGATGAGTTCCCATAGGCTCTTCTTTTTCATCTGGATCATCAACCTCACTGCTTAGGAGTATTCCGCCCTCCGGCGGGTCCGCGGGCCGGGCAAAGGGGTATAGACCGTCCACCCCGGCGCGGCCTGTACAATTTATACCACCCGTCGCGTGAAAAATCAATAATATTTCCACAGATTTGGATAATGTTCAGAATTTGTACAAATTTTCCCACCCCGCTGGGTGCAGGTTGTGCAAAACCCGGCATCTCTGCAGCGCCGCGGAACGGCCCGGTCTCCCGCGGGGCGATCCCGCCGGGCGGCTTTTGAAGCGCGCCGCTTCGTCCCCGCATCGATCTCCGCAAGCCATTCGCGCGGGAGCGTCCGCTTCTGCGCGCAGCTCCCCCTGCTCTGACCGGCGCAGGGCGCAGAAAACCGGGGTGCGGCGGCTGCCGCACCCCGGTCGGGCGCACAATTTATGCCTTTGCTTTGCCCAGATAGGCTTCCTTGATGGACTCGTCCGCCAGCAGCTCCGCGCCGGTGCCGGACTTCGTGATGGTGCCGGTCTCCAGCACGTAGGCATAGTCGGCGAGCTTGAGCGCCATGTTTGCGTTCTGCTCGACCAGCAGGATGGTCACGCCTTGGCGGTTGATCTCCTGGATGATGGAGAAGATGTCCTGCACCACCAGCGGGGCCAGGCCCAGGGACGGCTCATCCAGCATCATCATCTTGGGCCGGGACAGGAGGCCACGGCCCACGGCGAGCATCTGCTGCTCGCCGCCGGACAGCGTACCGGCGGCCTGCCAGTGGCGCTCCTCCAGCCGTGGGAACAGCTCATAGACCCACTTGATATCCTTCTCGATGCCGTCCTTGTCCTTGCGAAGATAGGCGCCGACCTTCAGGTTTTCCAGCACCGTCAGGTTCGGGAAGACCCGGCGGCCCTCGGGGATCTGGGCGATGCCTGCCTCGAGAATGCGGTTGCTGGGCAGGCCCAGCAGCTGCTGGCCGTTGTACTCGATGGAGCCGGATTTGGCCTTGACCAGGGCGGAGATGGTGCGGAGCGTGGTGGACTTGCCCGCGCCGTTGGCGCCGATCAGCGTTACGATCTTGCCGTCCGGCACCTCCAGGCTGATGCCGCGCAGCGCCTGAATGCCGCCGTAGGCCACTTGCAGGTTCTCAATTTTAAGCATCGTCTTCCACCCCCAGGTATGCGTCGATGACCTTCTGGTTGTTCTGGATCTCCTCGGGCGTACCCGTGGCAATAAGCTTGCCGAAGTCCAGCACGTAGATCCGGTCCGAAATGTTCATGACCAGGTTCATGTGGTGCTCGATCAGAAGGATGGTAATGTGGAACTGGTCGCGGATTTCCCCGATGAACGACGTCAGCTCGTCGGTCTCCTGGGGGTTCATGCCCGCCGCCGGCTCGTCGAGGAGCAGCAGCTGGGGGTCCGTCGCCAGGGCGCGGGCGATCTCGAGCCGACGCTGCTTGCCGTAGGGCAGGCTCGTGGACAGCTCGTCCTTGACGTCCTCCAGGCCCACGATGCGCAGCAGCTCCAGGACCTCCTCGCGCTGGCGCGCCTCTTCCTTGCGGTTGGCGCGGAAGGCGGCAGAGAAGAGGTTGCTGGTCCTGCGCATATGCTTGGCGATCAGCACGTTGTCGAACACGGTCTGGCTCGGCCAGAGGCGGATGTTCTGGAACGTCCGGGCCATGCCGAGGGCCGTGATCTTATCGGGCGTCTGCTCGTTGACCCAGCTCGTGAAGACGTGGTGATCCCGTTCCTTTTCCGCCTTGCGGCGGACGGCGTAGGCCTCGTCGGTCTCGCCGGATGCGCGCTCGAGGTGGTATTCCGCCGTGTACATCGCGGCGTTCTCCCCGGCGTAAAGCTTTTTCATCTTGCCCTGGGGATGGTTGCGGACAATGTTCTTGCCGCAGAACTGGACCTGGCCGTTCGTCGGCGCGTAGACGCCGGTGATGACGTTGAAGGCCGTGGTCTTGCCCGCGCCGTTGGGGCCAATGAGGGCGACGATCTCGCCCTTGTTGATCTCCATGCTCAGGTTGTTGACGGCTACGACGCCGCCGAACTGCATGGTGATGTTTTCAAGACGGAGAACATTTTCAGCCATGATCCTTGCCCTCCCCTGCTGCAACTGCTTTCTTTGCGCCGAATTTCCGCTTAATCCAGCGACCGAGACCGGCAATGTTCAGCTCGTTCTCGCCCATGATGCCCTTGCGGAAGAACAGCACGATGATCATGATGACGACGGAGAACACGACCTTCCGGAAACCGGGACGGAGGATGTTCAGACCGGCGATGTTGTACTTCTCCATATCGAGGAAGCGGAGCCACCACTCCGATGCGCCGACGAACAGGAAGGCGCTGATGCAGGAGCCGGTGACGGAGCCGATACCGCCGATGACGACGATGAGCAGGATCTCATAGGTCATGGCCGTCTTGAAGGGCGCCGCCTGCACGGTGGTCTGGTACATGGCCAGCAGGCCGCCGGCGATGCCGGCAAAGAAGGCGCTGATGATAAAGGACAGCATCTTATGCTTGGCCAGGTTGATGCCCATGGCCTCGGCGGCGACCTCGTCGTCGCGGATGGACTTGAAGGCGCGGCCGTAGGTGGAGTTGATGATGAGGTTGATGATGAGAATGCAGGCCGCCACGATCAGCACCAGCACCGTTGCGGAGAGGTGCACGGACACCTGGCCGGCGGAATTCGTAATGTTGAAGTCGTCGAGGCAGGCGAACTTCCGCAGGAGGTTCGAGCCGTTGGTGATGGGGCCGAGGGTATCCCACTGGAAGAAAGCTCGGATGATCTCCGCGAAGCCCAAGGTCGCAACGGCCAGGTAATCGCCGCGGAACCGCAGCACCGGCAGACCGATGAGGTAGGCGAAGAGACACGCCACGAGACCGGCGATGACAAGGCTCAGCACGACGCCGAGGATGAGGCCCACCGCGCCGCCGAGGACGCTCTGGAGGCCATCCACGATGGAGAACTGGATGAGGCCGCCGTCAAAGTACTGATAGACCGCCGCCCGGTCCGCCGTCGGGATGTTCAGGATGCCGTAGACATACGCGCCAATGAGCATGAAGCCCGCCTGGCCCAGGGAGAACAGACCCGTGAAGCCGTTGAGGAGGTTCATGGAAACGGCGGCCAGCGCATAGATGGCACTCTTTTTGATGACCGTCATCAGCATGGAGGAGCTGGGCAGGACCTGCTCCAGGACAAAGATGAGGACCAGCAGCGCCAGCACGAAGATGGCGTTTGCCTTGTTTCCCTGATTTTTCTTGATCATACCGGCACCCCCTTACACCTTGTCCGTGACCTTTTCACCGAACAGGCCCGTCGGCTTGAAGATCAGGATCAGAATCAGCAGGGCGAAGGTGAACGCATCCGAGAAGGTCGTCCAGCCCAAGGCCTTGATGATGTTTTCGCAGATACCGATGATGAACGCACCGATGACTGCACCGGGCACGGAGCCGATGCCGCCGAACACGGCTGCGACGAAGGCCTTCAGGCCCGGCAGCGCGCCCACGGTCGGCGTGACGCCTGTATAGTTCGTAAAGAACAGCAGGGAGCCGACGGCGGCCAGGAAGGAGCCGATGATAAAGGTCACGGAGATGACGTTGTCGATCTTGATGCCCATGAGCAGCGAGGTCTCAAAGTCCTTGGAGACGGCGCGCATGCCCATGCCGATCTTCGTGTGGTTGATGAGCAGGACGAGGACGGCGATGAGCACCAGCGTCAGCACCGGGGTGATGAGCGTCACGCGCTTGGTCATCGCGCCGAATACGGTCACAGTGTCGCTGAGCCAGGGGATGCTGGGGTACTGCTGGGAGAGGCCGCCTGTGACGTACAGGGCCACGTTCTGGATCAGATAGCTGACGCCGATGGCCGAGATCATGACGGACATACGCGGCGCTTTCCGCAGCGGTTTATAGGCAGCGCGTTCCACCAGGAAGCCCAGCAGCACGGTCAGGATCAGGACCAGCGGAATGGCCAGGTAGAACGGCATAGAAGCCGAAAGGTAGACCATGATCAGACCGGCGGCCATGAAAATGTCGCCGTGGGCAAAGTTGATGAGGCGCAGGATGCCATAGACCATGGTGTATCCGATGGCGATCAGCGCGTACTGTCCGCCAACGGAGATACCTGCCAGCAGATACGGCAGGTTATTGCTTATCCATTGCATTTATTCTCCTCCAAACATTCAGCGCGCGGGAGGGACCCGCAGGCCGGCCAAAGTGGGGTGGAAATCATGCGGCGGAGGCGCGCACCGCCTCCGCCGCGCAGATTTCTGTTGGTCCGAAGGCCCAGCGGAGCTTACTGGACCTTCTGCTCACCGAAGAGCTCGTATTCGCCCGTCTCGGTGTTGAGGTGCTTGACGAAGGCAGTGTCGCGGATGGCGTCGCCGATCTCGTCAAATTCGATGTGGCCGGTCACGCCGTCGTACTTGACGCCGGGCAGGGCCGCCTTGATGTCCGCGGGGTCGGTGGAGCCGGCCGCCTTCAGGGCCTCGAGGGCCACAAAGTAGGCATCATAGCCCAGGACGGAGCAGGCTGCAATGGTGGTGTTGCCGCCATTGTTGGCCAAGGCAGTGGAGTCGCTTTCCATCCATTCCTGGAAGCTCTTGTCAAACTCGGGATTGCCGCCCGCCGCATAGAAGGTAGAGCAGTAGATGTCGAGGTTGGTGCCCTTGGCGGCAGCCGCCACGACGTTGTTGTCGAAGGTGTCGCCGGCCAGGATCGGCATGCCGATGTCCTGGGTCGCAGCCTGGTCGAGGAACAGGGCAGCGGCTTCGACAGAGATAGGCGCCACACAGATGTTGCAGCCCTCGTTCTTGGCCTTGGTGATGTAGGAGGTGAAGTCGGAGTTGCCTTCCTGGAAGGTCTCGACGACACAGGTGCCGCCCTTGTCCTCAAAAGCCTTCTTGAAGTAGTTGCCGACGCCGACGGAGTAGTCGTCGCCGAGCTTCGTCAGGACATAGGCCTTGTCAGCCTTATACTGATCGACGGCCAGGTTGGCGAGAACGGTGCCCTGGAAGGGATCCAGGAAGCAGACGCGGAAATAGAAATCGTTGCCCGCGGTGACCTGCGGGTTCGTGCAGCTGACACCGATGACCGGGATTCCCGCATTGCCGAACACGTCGGCGCCTGCAATGGAGACGCCGGAGCCGTAGGAGCCGAGAACGACACTGACCTTGGAGGACACCAGGGACTGAGCCGCGGAGACGGCCTTATCGTTGGAGCTCTCGTTGTCCACAATTACGAGCTCAACATTGTAGGTCTTGCCGCCGATGTCCACGGTGGGCTGGATCACATTGGCGTACTGAGAGCCGAGGGTCTCCTGCTTGCCGGGCGCACCGTTGTCGCCGGAGGCGGGCTGGAAAATACCGATGCGGACGGTGTCGCCGGATTTCTCCGTCGTGGTCGTGTCTTCCTTCGCGGTGTCCGCGGTGGTGCCGCTCTGCTCGCCGCAGGCGCACAGGCCGACTACCATGCAAAGTACCATCAACAGCGCAATAAGTTTCTTCATGAATTCTTCCCCCTGTAAATTATTTTGGATGTCTGCTGCCGCTTGGCGGCACGGTTTTCCGCAGGAATCTGCTGCGCAGGGGCCTGCGGGCTTAGGAAAAATGCGTGAGGCTACTCTTGACTTTTTTTCCGCTGTCGAATATTATTCAGCGGCGTGTTCCAAAGACTCTCCTTTCGAATGGTTGTGTGCTGCTTTCATTCTAGCAGAGTTTTTGGGACATGTCTACATATTTTTGTAGATTGCATGAAACTTTTTGTGCATTCCAGCGTGTTTTTTCAAAATCTTAACAGTTTGAATCTCAAAATATATCATTCTTTTGTTTATCCCGCCAGTCGTATCACATTTTTGATAAACCAACTCATTTGGAAAAGTAATCCAACGAAAGCCATAAATCATGCGCGGACGCGCCGTCCTTATCCGGGCGGCGCGTTTTCCTGTTCCGGCGGCTCCGGGCCGAGCCGCGCGTAGATAAAGCGGCGGTTCTCAAGAAGGCGCGGGTTCTCCGGCTCCAGCCGGAGCGCCTGGTCCACGGCCTCCCCGGCGAGGCGGTAGCTTCCCGTGTAGTAAAGCCCGAGGCTCAGCAGGTCGTAGGGCAGGCTGCCCCAGGCGCGCGCCTCGGACACGTAGGTCCCGGGCCGCTCCCGGATGGCCAGAGCACGCCGCGCGGCGAAGCAGACGCCGTGCCAGTCCCCTGCCCGCGCCAGCTGCTCCGCCAGCTCCAGCCACGGCTCCCGGAGCCAGGGGGCCTCCCCCGCCGCCCGCAGTAGCCAGCGCTCCGCCTCCGCGCGATTCCCCTTTTCGAGATAACAGCGGCTGAGATAGCGCATGGAGGCGCAGCGCTCGTCGGCCCAGCGGGCGGAGGGCAGCCCAAGGTGCCTCAGCAGCGTGCGGATGGCATCGTCCCAGCGGCCCCGGAACAGGTATTCCCGGCCCAGATAATGGACGTTCCGGTCGTTCTCCGGCTCCTCCCGTACCGCCAGCTCCAGCAGCGGCAGGTACTGTGCCCTGGACTTGGTGGGGTCCGCGTGATGATCGAGCTGGATGCCCGGGGCCTCCGCCGTCCGGGGCTCCGGGCAGCGCAGGACCTCATGGACCGCGCCGACCCAGCGGAAGCCGCTGCGGGCGTGGATCTTTTCGATGTAAAAAACATAGCCCTCGGAGCCGTCCTCGTTGAAGTTCCAGGTGTAGCGGTAGCGGAGCTGGTTGACGCCCGGGGCCCAGGCTGCCTCCGCCGCCTGCCGCCACCCGGGTCGGAACACCTCGTCCAGGTCCGTGCAGACACAGAGGTCCGCCTCCGGCGGCACCAGGGCCAGCGAGGCGTTCCGCGCGTCGTCAAAGCGCCAGGGCGACACGGTGCCGGACACCACCGTCACGCCCCGGGCGCGGAGCCGCGCCGCCGTATCGTCCGTGGACCCGGTGTCCAGCACGACGATGCCGTCGGCCTCCGACATGGAATCCACCCAGCGGTCCGCGAAGGCCGCCTCATTTTTTGCGATGGCATAGACAAAAACCTTCAGTCCGTTCCCTCCCCTCCGATGGAGCGCGCCGCGCACGGCGCATTTGCCCGGCAGCGGACTGCCGGGCGGATGCTTTCTTCGTTTTTTGCCGCTCAGGTCGCGAGGAAGCCCGCGTTGCGCAGGGAGACGATGAGCGCGTTCAGCGTCTCGATAACGTCCGCCAGCGTCGCGCCTGCGGCCAGTGTGCCGATGGCTGCGGCGGGGGTCAGCGTATATTCCGGGCCGGTCGGGCCAGTGGGACCGGTGGGACCTTCTGCGCCGGTTGCCCCGGTGGCGCCTGTGGCTCCGGAGGCACCGGTCGCGCCCGTTGGGCCAGTCGGTCCTGTCGGACCGGTCGGGCCTTCTGCTCCGGCGGCTCCCGCCGCGCCGGTGGCTCCTGTCGCCCCGGTGGGACCGGTCGGGCCTATGGGACCCTGTGCACCGACTGCGCCCGTGGCTCCGGTGGGCCCCGTGGGCCCGGTCGGACCCTGTGCGCCGGTGGCTCCCGTGGCACCGGTCGCGCCTGCGGGGCCCTGGATGCCCTGGGGACCCGTCGGGCCGGTGGGGCCGACGGCTCCGGTCGCGCCTGTGGCACCTGTTGCACCCGTTGCGCCGGTCGCGCCCGCAGGTCCGGCGATGCCCTGGGGACCGGTAGGACCCGTGGCTCCGTCCGGGCCGGGAATGCCCTGAGGACCGGTTGGTCCCGTCGGGCCGACACGCCAGACCGGCGGCTCGGGCCGCGGCGGGCACGGCTCCGGCACGCAGCAGCCGCAGCGGCAGATGTCCGTGTCCTCGCTTTGGCACGGCCCAAAGGTGGTATATTGATCTCGCTTCATAGACGCCTCCTTTGATGCGGAAGACGGTCGCGCCTTCCGCTTTATTCTATGAAGCCCGCGCCGCACTGTGCCTGTCCCCGGGCAAAAAGAATGCCAGGCGGATCACGAAGTTTTTATGTAGAATACGGCGCAGTCTCTGAAAAGGGGCTGCACCGTGTTCTGCATTATGCAGAAATCTTGAACTGCTGCGGGTTCTGGCGTATCTCCTCCATTGCCGCCTGCATCTCTTTTTCCGTAGGAATAGAGAATAGCCCA
>CALICR010000092.1 GCA_938049125.1 uncultured Clostridia bacterium | reverse complement strand
CTTGCCGTTCTCCGTGAAGGTGAACTCCACGTCCCGGAGCCAGCCGTAGGGCGCGGGATCGACCTCTTCGTAGCCGTCGCCCGCCGCGTTCTTATAGTAGACCTTCGCATTGCCCCACCAGTCTTTTTCACAGGTGATCTTCGCGTCGGCCTCCTCCAGCGTCATATCGACATAAATTTTCTTGCTGGCGGAAAATGCGCTGAACGCGCTGTCGCGGAGCACCCGGATCGACGCGGGCAGCGTGATCTCAGTCAGGGCGCTGCTGCCGCTGAAGCAGAGCTTGCCGATCTCCTCCAGCCCGTCAGGCAGCACGAGGGTGCTGAGCTTCTTGCAGCTCGAGAAGGTGCCGCCGCCCAGCTTTTTCAGCGTGCTCGGCAGAGTGACAGACGTCAGGAACCGGTAGAAGCCGAAGCAGCCGTCCAGAGCGGTCACGCCCTCTTCGACCACGGCGGTGGTCGCCTTGCTCTGCCAGCTCGTCAGCGACTTCGTGGCTTCGCCCTCGCCGTAAATGGTGACGGTCCCGGTGGAGGCGTCATAGCAGGCGAAGACGGTGCCCTCGTCGTTGGCTTCCACCACCTCGGGGACGGTCAGCGTCTCTTCCCCGCACATGACCGTGGCGGAGCCGGACCATTGCGCGCCGAAGTAGCGCATGCGCTTCATGACGTCGTCCTTTTCGCCCGCCATGTGGATGGTCTTGGGGCCGAACTTGAACGCCGTCGCGCCGATGGACGTCACCGCCGCGGGGACCGTGATCTCCGTCAGCGCCGACGTGTCGTAGAACGCGTCCTTGCCGATCTTCGTCAGCGTGTCGGGCAGCTCGACGGAAGCCAGGCTCGTCCAGGAGCGGAACATGCCCTCGCCGATCTCCGTGATGCCGCTGCCGATCTTCACCGACGTAGCGGACGCGGCCTTCTGCCAGTAGAGGCGCGCCGGGTCGTCCGTGGGCACGGCGATCGCGCCGGTGCCGGAAACGGTCAGCACGCCGGTCTCGGTGTCGTAGGAGAACGTGGCGTTCTCGCCGCAGGAGCCGTTCAGGACCTTGTCAAAGGTCACAGGCTCGCCGTAGACGACGAGCGCGCCGCCGTTCCAGCCGGACGGGAAGGAGGCGACGGTCTCTCTGCTGTAGTCCTTCGGGAAGACGATCTGCTGGTCGCCCGTCCACTCGTCAAAGGCAGCGCTGCCGATGGAGGTCACGGAGGCGGGGATGCGGATCACATCCACGTTGGTCAGCAGGCCGAAGGCGCTGTCGCCGATGGTCGTCAGCGTGCTCGGCAGGCTGATCTCCTCGAGCTTCTCGCAGAAGTCGGCGTCGTAGAACACCCAGTTGTCGATGCCCGTGATGCCCTCGCCGATGATCAGCTTCTTCACTTCCGTGTAGATCTTCGGGTCATTGTAGGCATCCTCCCAGGTGCCGGGGATCTCGCCGGTGCCGGTCAGCGTGAACGTCATCGCCTTGGGATCGTAGGTCCAGGTGATGGTGTCCGTGCAGGTGCCGGACGTCGCAGGTGTCTCATCTGCCGCCAGGACGCTGATGGGCATCAGGGATACCGTCAGCACCAGCGCCAGCAGAAGAGCCAGCAGCCGCGTGCCCCGCCATGCGGGTCTTTTGTGGTTCATTTCTGTTTTCTCCTTTGTATCCGGGCAGCCGCGCCCCGGAGCCTTGCCCCGGCAAACCGCGCGGGACCCCGCCCCGAGGCGTCCGTCCCGTTCCGCCGCAGCCGCCGGGTCCCTCGCCCCGCCGCGCCGCGCTGCCATATTCCTCTCTGTGCTCCGCCGCAGCGAAACACGCCGCCGCCCTGCGGGGGCCGTTTCCGCGCCGCTCGCCTCCCTCAGCAAAAATTCACACCCGCACGGTCCGGAGCCTCCGGAGCCGCGGAGCGCCGCGCTCCGGAAAAGCTCCCGTATCCAAAGGCGCATCATGCTTTGCAGAAAGCAAAGCATGCGCAAGGACGTCCTTGCGCGCCTATTCTCCGAAAAAACGCCTGTACAACCGCACGGCCGCACAGACGTTCTCCCAATTTCTTCCTCGTGTGCAGGCAGTCCCGGTATCGGCAGGTGCCCTGCAGACCGCCAACGTATCTGACTTATCCGCCCCGCTCGCGCCGGGCGGCATCACAGTGACCTACTCGCGGGGCTTCGCACCCCATTCCGTTCGTTCCCGCCGCGCGGGAACACAGCTGCCTGCCGGTATGAAATTGTGCCCCGCGCGGGAAACCGCCGGGGCGTGCTGAGTTCTTCTCTCACACAGTGATAAAATACCACACCCGGCGGCGATTTTCAATAGCGGTTTTCACCGGAAATTGGCAGGTTTTTTCGCGGCTTGGGCCCGCGCCCGGTGCCGGCCGGAGGCCCGGAGAGGAAGGGCTTCGTTTGCGTTTCCGCCAAAGGCGGAAACAGAGGACGTCCAGTGTTCGCACCGGACGCCCGGCCGGCGCCCGGCAGGCCGGATCATGATATTCGAATCCCT
>CALICR010000091.1 GCA_938049125.1 uncultured Clostridia bacterium | reverse complement strand
CCTGCCGCATCGGCGGGCTGATCGACCGCGTCAAGGCCCTTGGCCAGGACGCCGTGGCCATCACGGACCACGGCGTCATGTACGGCGTCATCGACTTCTACCGGGCCGCCAAGGCCGCGGGCATCAAGCCCATCATCGGCTGTGAGGTCTATGTCGCGCCCCGGACCATGGCGGATCGCGTTCACGGCATCGACAACGAGGCCCACCACCTCGTGCTCCTCTGCGAGAACGAGACGGGCTACCGCAACCTCAGCTACATGGTCTCCATGGCCTTCCTCCATGGCTTCTATAACCGCCCCCGGGTGGACCTTGAGCTGCTGCGCGCCCACTCCGAGGGCCTCATCGCCCTTTCGGCCTGCCTGGCGGGTGCCATCCCCCGGAAGCTTGCCCAGGGCGACTACGAGGGCGCGAAGCGGGAGGCGGAGACCCTCTCCGCCATCTTCGGCGAGGACCGTTTCTACCTCGAGCTTCAGGACCACGGCATCGAGGCTCAGCGGACCGTCAACGCGGGGCTGCTGCGCCTCGCCCGGGACCTGTCGCTGCCCCTGGTGGCCACGAACGACGCCCACTACCTGACCAAGGCGGACAGCCGCATCCAGGACGTGCTCCTCTGCATCCAGACGGGCAAGACCGTGGACGACCCCGGCCGGATGAAATTCGAGACCGAGGAGTTCTACGTCAAGTCCGAGGCGGAGATGCGGGAGCTGTTCCCGAACGTGCCCGAGGCCTTCGAGAACACGGTGCGCATCGCGGAGCGCTGCAACGTGGAATTCGTCTTCAACCAGTACCACCTCCCGGCCTTTCATGTGCCCGAGGGCGTCACGAACGAGGACTATTTCCGGTCGCTCTGCATGAAGGGCTTCCGGGAGCGCTACCCGGACGAGCCGCCCGCCTACCTCGAGCGGCTGAACTACGAGATTGGCGTCATCAGCCGTATGGGGTATGTGAACTACTACCTCATCGTCTGGGACTTTATCCGCTACGCCAAGGAGCAGGGCATCCCGGTGGGCCCGGGGCGCGGCTCCGGCGCGGCGTCCATCGCGGCCTACTGCCTCCACATCACCGAGATCGACCCCATGAAGTACGCGCTCATTTTCGAGCGCTTCCTGAACCCGGAGCGGGTCTCCATGCCGGATTTCGACACGGATTTCTGCCAGGAACGCCGGGGCGAGGTCATCGACTACGTCATGCGCAAATACGGCGCGGACCATGTGGCCCAGATCGTCACCTTCGGCACCCTGGCCGCCCGGGCGGCCATCCGGGACGTGGGCCGGGCCATGAACTTCTCCTATGCCGAGACGGACGTGGTGGCGAAGCTCATCCCTTCGACGCCCCACATGACGCTGGACGAGGCGCTGAAGGTCTCGCCTCAGCTGAAAGAGAAATACGACGGCGACGCGCGCATCCGCTCCCTGGTGGACGCGGCGCGGGCCCTGGAGGGTATGCCGCGCAACACCTCGACCCACGCCGCCGGCGTCGTCATCACCGAGCGGCCCGTCTACGACTATGTGCCCCTCTCCCGGAACGACGACACCGTCGTCACCCAGTTCACCATGACCACCATCGAGGAGCTGGGCCTCCTCAAGATGGACTTCCTGGGCCTCCGGAACCTCACGGTCATCCAGGAGGCGGAGCGGGAAATTCGCCGCCGCCTGCCGGACTTTTCCATGAAAAACGTGGCGGACACGGACCCGGAGACCTATAAGATGCTGGGCGACGGCCGGACCTCCGGCGTGTTTCAGATGGAGTCTGCGGGCATGACCGGCGTCTGCGTCCAGATGAAGCCCGGCTCCATTGAGGACCTGACGGCTATCGTGGCGCTCTACCGCCCGGGCCCCATGGAATCCATCCCCAAGTTCATCGCCAATAAGCTGGACCCGCGGCGCATCACCTACCGCACGCCGCTGCTGGAGCCGATCCTATCCGTCACCTACGGGTGCATCGTATACCAAGAGCAGGTCATTGAGATCTTCCGCCGCCTCGGCGGCTACACCCTGGGCCAGGCCGACAATATGCGAAGGGCCATCTCCAAGAAGAAGCAGGCCGTCATCGTCGCGGAGCGGAAGACCTTCGTCTACGGCGACGCGGAGCGCGGCATCCCCGGCGCGGTGAAAAACGGTGTCCGGGAGGAGGACGCCCAGACGCTCTACGACGAAATTCTCGACTTTGCCAACTACGCCTTCAACAAGGCCCACGCCGTCTGCTACGCCAAGGTGGCCTACGACACGGCCTACCTCAAGTGCCATTTTCCCAAGGAGTACATGGCGGCGCTCATGACGTCCGTGCAGGACAGCGCCGGGAAGATCGCCTCCTACCTCGCGGCCTGCAAGGAGCTTGGCATCGCCCTGCTGCCGCCGGACATCAACGAGTCGGAGCACAACTTCACCCCGGTGGAGAAGGGCATTCGCTTCGGCCTCGCCGCCGTCCGCAACGTGGGCCGCGGCCTGGTCCGCCAGGTGGTGCAGGAGCGGGAGCAGGGCGGCCCCTTCCGGTCGCTGGAGGACCTCTGTGAGCGCACGGCTTCCATGGACCTCAACAAGCGGGCCATGGACAGCCTCATCAAATGCGGGGCCCTGGACTGCTTCGGCCTGCGCCGGTCCCAGCTGCTGCAAATTTATGAGATGGTCATGGACGCGGTGGCGGAACGCCGCCGCCAGAATGTGGACGGCCAGATCGGCCTCTTTGACCTCGGCGAGGCGCAGCACGCGCCGGACATCGCCGTGCCCAACATTCCGGAGCTGTCCCGCGGGGATCTCATGGCCATGGAGAAGGAGACCACGGGCCTCTACCTCTCGGGCCATCCCATGGATGACTACCGCCCGCTGCTTCAGGGGCGGAACATTGCCTCTCTGGGCGAGATTTTGGGCAGCCTCAGCGAGGAGGACGGCCGCTTCCGGGACGAGCAGACCGTTTCCGTGGCCGGAATCGTCCAGAAGGTCCGCCAGAAGACGACCCGCAGCAACACGGTGATGGCCTACGTCACCGTGGAGGACGACACGGGTGTCATGGAGTGCATGGCCTTCTCCCAGACGCTACGCCAGTACGGCAGCCTCCTCCGGGAGGGCACGGCGGTGATTCTGCAGGGCCGCATCTCCGTCCGCGAGGAGAAGGAGCCGCAGCTCATTCTGAATGGCGTGCAGCTGCTCCAGACCGATGCGCCGGACGCCCCGGCGGGCGCGCCGCCGCAGAAGAGCGGGACGCTCTATTTGAAGCTCCCCAGCGAGGAGGGGACCGTGTGCCGCAAGGTCCGTGCCATCCTCTCCATGTTCCCCGGGAAGACGAAGACGGTGCTCTACTTTGCGGCCACCGGCGTCCGCCGCGGCGCAGCCTGCGAGGTCCAGTCCGTGATGGTCGAGGAGCTCCGGCGGCTGCTGGGCGATGAGAATGTGGTGCAGAAATGACGCGTTCCCCAGTTCACAAATGGGGAAATCTGTGATAGAATAACTTGATTGGGAAAAGGAGGACAGAGCGCATGAAACGAAACATCGGAAAGCAGCTGGCGCTCTGCCTGCTGGCGCTGCTGATGGCCTGCTGCTTCAGCGGCTGCATCCTGCGACCGGCCACGGAGCTCTATGCGCTGCCGCGGCAGTCCGACACCTACTACGACCTCCAGAGGGAGATCGAAAAGCTCGTGACCGGCTCCGTCCGCTACTGTGCCCCGACGGGAGGTCAGAACCGTCAGCCGCTGCAGATGCAGGACCTGGACGGCGACGGCGTCAACGAGGCCATCGTTTTCGCCCGAGATACCAGCGAAAAGCCGCTGAAAATTTTCGTCTTCGCACGGAACGGCAGCGGCGGCTATGAGTTGGCCTCCACCGTTGAGGGAAGCGGCACCAGCTTTGACAGCGTCTCCTACGCGGAGATGGACGGTTCGCCGGGCCAGGAGATCATCATCGGCCGCAGCGTCGGCGATCAGGTGCTCAAGTCCATGAGCGTCTACAGCTTCCAGGGCAGCAGCACCGTTGAGCTGCTGAGCGCCAACTACTCGGTCTACACCACCACGGACCTGGACGGCGACGGCCGGACAGATCTCTTCCTCATCCGCTTTGAGAGCGGCAGCCAGAACGGCGCCGTGGAGCTCTACCGTTACGGCGACGGCGTCATGGCCCGGGATCCGGAGCAGAGCCTCTCCAGCGGCGTCACGGGCGTCAAGCGCATCGTCACCGGCGACACGTCGGCGGGTGTCCCCGCGGTGTTCGTGGCCGGGGAGCTGGAGGAGAACGTCGCGGTGACAGACGTGTTTGCCATCCGGGACGGTATGCTCCAGAACATTGCCGCGAGCAGCGACCTGGGCAGCGCCCTGATGGTCCGCAACTACTACGCCTACAGCACGGACATCGACGACGACGGACTCATCGAGCTGCCGGAGGTGGAGACGCTGCCCGACTGGAAGGATGCCGCCGACACGACGGCCTTCCGGCTCATCCACTGGTACAATCTGGCCCCGGACGGGACCAGGGACTATAAGATGCTGACTTATCACGACTATTCCTACGGCTTCTACCTCGAGCTGAACGAGGCCTGGGAGGGCCGCATTACCATCAGCGTGGACGACACGGTGGAGGAGGGCGTGGCCTATGTCTTCCACTGGTGGAACGGCACAAACCTGCCGGAGGAGACGCTGTTCACGCTCTACCGCTTCTCCGGCGACCACCGCGCGGAGCTGGCTCAGGCAGACGGCCGCTTCCCGCTGCTCGAAAAGAACGATGTGAGCTATGCGGCCTCCATCGGCGACGGCGCCCGCGCCGCGGCGCTGACGGAGGAGGGCCTGAAGGCCAGCTTCCATCTGATCCGTGTGGACTGGAAAACCGGCGAAATGTAAGGAGATATGCGATGAAAAAGGTACTCATTCTGGAAGATGAAGTCAATATCCGAAGCTTTGTGGTCATCAATCTGCGGCGCGCCGGCTACGATGTGATCGAGGCGGGCCTGGGCCAGGAGGCACTGGACAAGCTGGCGAAGAATCCGGACATCGGCGTGGCCATCCTGGACGTGATGCTGCCGGACATTGACGGCTTCGAGGTCTGCCGCAGCATCCGCGCCACGAACAAGCAGATCGGCATCATCATGCTGACGGCCCGGAGCCAGGAGATGGACAAGGTCACGGGCCTCATGACCGGCGCAGACGACTATATGACGAAGCCCTTCTCGCCCGCGGAGCTGACTGCCCGTATCGACGCGCTCTACCGCCGCATCGGCAGCGACACCGTCAGCGACGCCGAAGAGCTGCGCCAGGGGCCCTTCACGCTGAACGTCCGCAACCGCACGCTGGACAAGGCCGGCGTGCGCATCAAGCTGACGCAGGTGGAGTACTCCATCATGAAGCTCTTCATGCAGAACCCTGGCCGCGCCCTGTCCCGGGAGGACATCCTCACCACGGTCTGGGGCCGGGACTACGACGGCGAGCTGAAGATCGTGGACGTCAACATCCGCCGCCTGCGCATCAAGATCGAGGACGATACCGCGAATCCGACCTACATCACGACGGTATGGGGCTTTGGCTATAAATGGGGCGTGTGAACAAACCGGCGGCGGACCGGTTCCCCGGCCTTGACGCCATCTTTGCCCGGCGCTCCGGCGGCCTCCGGACGCGCTGGTTCCGCAACGCGCTGGGCGCGGTGCTGGCGGTGGTGGTGCTCTGCGTCGTGGTCTTCTCGGTGCTGACGGCGTCCTATTACTATACGACGCTGCGCTCGGGCCTCGAATCCAAGGCGACGACCACCACGAGCTTTTTTGAAAACTATATCTCCCAGAGCTACCAGGAGTTCTACCAGTCCTGCATTACCTTCTCCCAGAATTTTGAGGAGAAGAACGACATGGAGCTGCAGTTCATCGACACGTCGGGCCACCTGGTCGCCTCGTCCTATGCCCAGTGGGCCGGCATGTCGCCGGACATGCCGGACATCTCCAAGGCCATCCAGAACCGGAAAATGCAGGCCTACACCGGAGAGGATCCCCGGACCGGAGAGCGCATCATGGCCGTCTCCGCGCCGCTCGTCTACAGCAGCGGCGAGGTCATCGGCGTGCTGCGCTATGTGACGAGCCTGCGGCTGGCAGACCGGCAGATCCTGCTGGTGACGGCCTTCGTGGTGCTGGTGGGCGCTGTCTTCGTGATCTTCGTGCTGGTGGGGAGCAACTACTTCCTCCGCTCCATTCTGGAGCCCATCGCCGAGATCACGGCCACGGCAAAGCGCATCGCCGCGGGCAGCTACGGCAGCCACATCCAGAAGATTTCCAAGGATGAGATCGGTGAGCTGGCCGAGACCATCAACGAGATGTCCGACGCCATCAGCCGCACGGAGCGGATGCAGACGGAGCTGGTCTCCTCGGTGTCCCACGAGCTGCGCACGCCGCTGACGGCCATCACCGGCTGGGGCGAGACGCTGCTGAACGACCCGAACATCGATCGTGAGGAGTTCGAGCGCGGCATGGGTATCATGCTCAGCGAGGCCAAGCGGTTGACGGGAATGGTGGAGGAGCTGCTGGAGTTCACGCGCATCCAGGACGGGCGCATGACGCTGAACATGGCCCGGGCCGACGTCCGCGCCGAGCTGGAGGACACCATCTTCATCTACGCCAGCAAGCTCAAGGCCGAGGGCATCGAGCTGGAGTACCTCGAGAATGACGACGAAATTCCGGAGATCACCTGCGACCTCTCCCGGCTGCGCCAGGTGTTCCTGAACATCCTCGACAACGCCGTCAAGCACGGCGGCGAGGGCAAGAAGATCACCGCGGAGATCTGCCGGGACGGGAAGGCGGTGGCCATCCGCATCCGGGACTTCGGCCCCGGCATCCCGGAGGAGGAGCTGCCCTTTGTGAAGTCGCGCTTCTACAAGGGAAGCTCCAAGGCCCGGGGCAACGGCATCGGCCTCGCAGTCTGCGACGAGATCGTGAAGCTGCACAACGGAACGCTGACCCTCTCCAACGCCCCCGGCGGCGGCACCCTCGTGGAGGTCCGCCTGCCCATGGACGAGGAGACGACGGAGGGATAAACACATATGGCAGAAGAGAAAAACAAGCAAAGCGCGCCCGCACCGGAGCAATTCAAGACCATGATCGGCGGCCAGGCCCTCATCGAGGGCATTCTCATGCGCGGTCCGCGAAAGCAGGCCGTCGTGGTCCGCACACCCGAGGGGCTGGTGGAAAAGGTGGAGGACCTGCATCCGCTCAAGGACAAGTGCAGCGTCTTCGGCTGGCCGCTGATCCGCGGCATCGTCAACTTCTTCGACTCACTGCTCTGCGGCATCAAGGCGCTGACCTACTCCGCTGACTTCTTTCCCGAGGAGGAGGGGGAGCCGGACGCCCTGGACCGCTGGCTCGAAAAGCATTTCAAAAAAGAGACCGTGGACAAGCTCGTGGTCCCGCTGGGGATGGTCCTCGGCGTCGTGTTCGCCGTGGCGCTGTTCCTGCTGCTGCCCACGTTCCTGGTGAGCCTGGTCCCGGGGCTGCATGATCGGCTCCTGCTGCGCAACCTGGCTGAGGGCGTGGTCAAGATCGCCATTTTCATCGGCTATCTGGCGGCCGTCTCCAAAATGCCGGATATGCGCCGCGTGTTCTCCTACCACGGCGCGGAGCACAAGACCATCCGCTGCTACGAGGCGCGGCTGCCGCTGACCGTGGAGAACGTGCGGCCCATGACGCGGCTGCATCCTCGCTGCGGCACGAGCTTCCTCTTCGTGGTTCTGTTCATCAGCATTCTGCTGGGCACCTGTATTCAGGCGTCGAACACGCTGCTGCGCGCCGGGATGAAGCTGCTGCTGCTGCCCGTGGTGGTGGCGGTGGCCTATGAGATCAACCGCTTCGTGGGCCGCCACGACAACTGGTTCACCCGCATCCTCACGAAGCCGGGCCTCTGGTTCCAGAATTTCACCACCAACGAGCCGGACGACTCCATGATTGAGGTGGGCATCCGGGCGCTGGAGCTGGTGATCCCGGAGGAGGAGGGGAGCGACCGATGGTAAAGCGCTATGCGGACCTCTACCTCGACGCCCGAAAGGCCCTGCTCCCCACCGAGGGGGAGAACGCCGCGCTGATCGCCCGGGAGCTGCTTTGCAAGTACTCGGGCAAGTCCGCGGCGGAGTTCCTGGCCAGCCGGGACCTCTACGCCTCCGAGGAGATCGCCGCCCAGGTCGAGGACGGCGTCCGGCGCATCCTGGACGGCGAACCGCTGCCCTATATTTTAGAGGAGTGGGACTTCGCCGGGATGACGCTGCGGGTGACGCGGGACACGCTGATTCCCCGGGACGACACCATGGCCGTCACGGACCTGGCCGTCCGCAAGACCATGTTTTTGGAGCAGAATCCCCGCATCCTGGACCTCTGCACCGGCACCGGCTGCATCGGTCTCGCCGTGGCGAACCGGGTCAAGGACGCCCGGGTGACGCTGGCGGACGTGTCGCTCCCGGCCCTGAGCGTGGCGAAGGAGAACGCAGCGCGGATGAAATTCGGGCCCCGGGTCCAGTGCATCCAGGCCGACGCGCTCAAGCTCGCGCCGGGCTTCCTGCGGAACTATGACCTGCTGGTCTCCAACCCGCCCTATGTGACGGAGGCGGAGATGGCGGCGCTGCCGGACTCGGTCCGGCGCTTTGAGCCGGAGCTGGCCCTGAGCGGCGGCCCGGACGGCCTGAAATTTTATCGGGCCATCGTGAAAAATTATCTCCCCGTGCTGAAGCCCGGCGGCTTCCTCTGTCTGGAGTTCGGCATGGGACAGGAGGACGAGGTCGGGCGGATCCTGGAGCGGGGCGGCTGCGAGGTCGTGAAGTTCCAGGAGGACGCCCGGGGCATCACGCGGGCCGTCATGGCCCAGAAGAAAGGTGAGGAAAATGGCATCGAAGAAACCGGCCTATGAGGCCCCCGCGCCCGCGAGCGACAAGAAAAAAGCGCTGGACACGGCGCTGCTGCAGATCGAGAAGAACTACGGAAAGGGCGCGGTCATGCGCCTGGGCGACCGGCCGGAGCTGAACGTGGAGGCCATTCCCACCGGATCCCTGGCCCTGGACGCCGCCCTCGGCATCGGCGGCGTGCCCCGGGGACGCATCATTGAAATTTACGGTCCCGAATCCTCGGGCAAGACGACGCTGGCCCTGCACATCCTGGCCTCGGCCCAGAAGATGGGCGGCGAGGTGGCCTTCATCGACGCGGAGCACGCCCTGGACCCGGACTATGCGGCGGCCCTCGGCGTGGACATCGATACCATGCTGATCTCCCAGCCGGACACCGGCGAGCAGGCCCTGGAGATCACCGACGCCCTGGTGCGCTCCGGCGCCGTGGACGCCATCGTCGTGGACTCCGTGGCGGCGCTGACGCCCCGGGCGGAGATCGAGGGCGAGATGGGCGACGCCTTCGTGGGCCTCCAGGCCCGGCTCATGTCCCAGGCCCTCCGGAAGCTGGCGGGCACCATCGCCAAGACGAACTGCGTCGTCATCTTCATCAACCAGATCCGCATGAAGATCGGCGTTATGTACGGCAACCCTGAGACCACCACCGGCGGCAACGCCCTGAAGTTCTACGCCTCGGTCCGCATCGACATCCGCCGCATCGAGGCCATCAAGAACGGCTCCGAGCTCATCGGCAACCGGACCCGGGCCAAGGTCATCAAGAACAAGGTCGCGCCCCCGTTCCGGGAGGCCGTCTTCGATATCATGTACGGCGAGGGCATCTCGAAATACGGCGAGATGGTGGACCTCGGCTCCAATATGGGCCTGATCCAGAAGTCGGGCAGCTGGTTCTCCATCGGCGACGAGCGCATCGGCCAGGGCCGCGACAACGCGAAGCTCTACCTCCAGCAGCATCCGGAGGTGTCCGACGAGATCGAGGCCAAGATCCGCGAGAATCTCTACGCAGCCAACAGCCGTCCGCGGGCCCGCGCGGCGGAGAAGGCCGTGGACGTGAGCGCCGACGATTTCAACGATGAAACTTGAGAAGCTGGAGCCGACCGGCTCCCGGGAGCGGGTGCGGCTGCGGTTTTCTGACGGCACGTCGCTGCGCGTCCCGGCCTCCGTGGCCGCCGACCTGGGCCTCCGGCCCGGGCTGGAGCTGACGGAGGAGGACCTTGCCCGCATCCGGGAGGAGTCGGGCAAGGCTTCGGCGAGGCTGCGCGCCGTGCGCATCGTCGCCGCCTCTGGCGTCTCGGAGCGGGAGCTGCGCCGCCGCCTTGTTCAGAAGGGCGAGACGGAGGCCCACGCCGACGCGGCGGTGCAGTGGCTGGATGAGCTCCGGCTGCTGGACGACCGGGAGGCGGCCCGCCAGATCGTGGA
>CALICR010000090.1 GCA_938049125.1 uncultured Clostridia bacterium | reverse complement strand
GGCGTCGAGCCGGAGGCTCTGCACCGTGAAGCTGACGGCCTTGGTGCGGCGCGCCGGGGGATGGACGGCGTCGAGGGGAATGGCCTCCGTGCGGACGCCATAGCGGCCCACGTGGTCCAGGCTGCCCAGCAGGTGAGTGGCCACCGAGGGCAGACAGAGGAGTGTAGCCCGGTCGTCCTCCACATAGAGGTCGCCGAGGAAGTCGCGCCGGATGCCGAGGGCCAGGATCGCGCCGAGGTAGTCCCGGTGGCCCGGCTGGCCGAAGCCCGCGGTGATGCGCAGGGCGCGGAAGTGCTCCTCGTCCGGGAAGTCCGCCTCGCTGAGGTAGTCCGGCAGGAAGAAGGCTGCCCGGCGCTCGCAGTCCGGGCAGCCGCCGCGCAGCAGCATGGTGACGTCCGGCCGGCTCCGCGCCCAGGCGGAGAGGGACGCCTGCTCCGCGGGCGTCAGGAAGGCGGTGCCGGTGAGGATGCAGGCCCGCTCGCAGCGGTCCGCCAGGTCCTCGGCCCGGCGGAGAAGCTCCTGCTCCATGTCAATTCGCTCCTTTCCCGCCGATGGCGTCGGCGATGGCGCGGCTGACGCGCGCCAGCTCTTCGTGGAATTCCCGGGCGGAAATGCGCAGGACCCCGGCCCGCAGGGCCGAGAGCTGGATCAGCGCGTCGGAGGTGACGACGCGGACCGCGTCGTTTTTTCCGATCTCATGGGTGAGCCGCTCGATGTACTGGTCGCCGGTCTCGCCCTCCTTGGTGTAGACCACGTGGATGTTGTGGTAGTCGCTCCGCTCCCCGCGCCCGTCCCGGACGCGGTAGGCGTCGAAGACGAGAATCAGCTCGCAGCCCGTGTAGCCTGCGTAGTTGCTGAGGAGGTCCATGAGCTGGATGCGCGCGCCCTCCAGGTCCACGGCGGCCAGGGCCTTGAGGCCCTCCCAGGCGAAGATGACGTTGTAGCCGTCCACGATGAGCACCCGCCGCCGCGGCTCCGCCGGGCGCTGCTCTTTTTTGGCGGACGGCGCGGGCTTTGCCGCTGCGGCGGGGCGGAAGGTCCGGCGCGTGATGGGACCGAACTCCCGCTCCAGGATCGCCTGGAGCTCCCGGTCGTCGATGCGGAGGCTCCGGGGCCGCGGGGGCGGCGCGGCCTCGCCCGGCGCCCGCAGGCAGCTGGGCAGGTGCATATACTGGGGCACGTCCTTCCACTTCACCGGGAAGCCCGCGCCGTGGGCGCAGAAGACCGAGTCCGGCGTGTGCTCCAGATCCGCCTCCGGGTCGTAGTCCGCGGCGGCGATGACCTCCGCGGCGTTGTGGCAGGGCGCATAGCCTGCCGGGCGGCAGGCGATGCGGCCAAGGCCCCGGGTATAGGCCGCCAGCTCCGCCGGGTAGCCCCGGAGCGTGGCGACGGGGGCCGTGCCCGTGAGCACGGCGGTGCCGTCCTTCGTCTCCGGCGCGGAGACGGCGCCGAAGCGGGCGCGGATGTCCTGAATGGCCCGGCCCACCTGGGCCTGGGGCACCTCAATGCGGAAGGAATACACCGGCTCCAGCAGGATGCTCTCGGCGCTCATGAGGCCCTGGCGCACGGCGCGGTAGGTGGCCTGGCGGAAGTCGCCGCCCTCGGTGTGCTTGAGGTGGGCCTTGCCGGAGACGAGCGTGATGCGCAGGTCCGTGATGGGCGCGCCGGTGAGCACGCCCCGGTGGCTCCGCTCCTGGAGGTGGGTGAGGATGAGGCGCTGCCAGTTCCGGTCCAGCTGGTCCTCCCGGCAGTCGGCGGCGAACTGGAGCCCCGTGCCACGGGGCAGCGGCTCCAGCAGCAGGTGGACCTCGGCGTAGTGGCGCAGCGGCTCGAAGTGGCCGACGCCCTCCGCCGGGGCGGCAATGGTCTCTTTATAAAGCACGCGGCCCTGACCGATCTGCACGTCGAGGTCGAAGCGGCTTTTCAGCAGGCTGCGCAGCACCTCGGTCTGGATCTCGCCCATGAGCTGCACCTGGATCTCCATCACCTGGGGGTCCCAGGTGATGTGGAGCTGGGGGTCCTCCTCCGTCAGCTGGCGGAGCTTCGGCAGCAGGGCGCGGCGGTCGCAGTCCTTGGGCAGCAGGAGGCTGTAGGTCATGACCGGCTCCAGCAGCGGCGCGTCCGCCTCGGCGGCGGCCCCGAGGCCCTGGCCGGGCCGTGTGGCCGAGAGACCCAGCACCGCGCAGACCGTGCCGGGCAGAGCGGCGGGGACCGTCTCGAACTTCGCGCCGGAGTAGACCCGGAGCTGGGTGGCCTTCTCCGCATAGACCGTGCCGTCCTCGCCGGAGTAGGCGAGGGGGTCCCGGACGCGCAGCGCGCCGCCGGTGACCTTGAGGCAGGTCATGCGGCTGCCCTGGGCGTCCCGAAGAATTTTGTAGACCCGGGCGGAGAATTCTTCTCCGTAATCCGGCATGACCGTAAAGCGGTCCAGGGCGTCCAGCAGCTCGTCCACGCCCCGGAGCCGCAGGGCGGAGCCGAAGAAGCAGGGGAAGAGGCGGCGGCGCCGGATCAGCGCGGCGAGGTCCGCGTTCTCCAGCCGCCCGGTTTCGAGGAAGCGGGCGAGCAGGTCCTCGTCCCGCAGGGCGGCCTCCTCGTGGAAGTCCGGGGCCTCGGCGTCGGCACAGTCCTCACTCAGCCGCTGCCGCAGCTCCCGCAGCAGGGCCTCCCGTCCGGGGCCGGGCAGGTCCATCTTGTTGACGAAGAGCAGGGTGGGGATGCGGTAGCGCCGCAGCAGGGACCAGAGCGTCTCCGTGTGGGATTGGACGCCGTCGGTGCCGCTGATGACGAGAACGGCATAGTCGAGGACCTGGAGCGTCCGTTCCATCTCCGCGGAGAAATCGGCGTGGCCCGGCGTGTCCAGCAGCGTCAGGGCGGTCCCGCCGGTCTCCAGCACCGCCTGCTTGGAGAAAATGGTGATGCCCCGGGCCTGCTCCAGCTCGTGGGTGTCGAGGTGGGCATCCCGGTGATCGACGCGGCCCAGGGTCCGGATGGCCCCGGCGCGGTAGAGCAGGGCCTCGGAGAGGGTGGTCTTGCCCGCGTCCACATGGGCCAGCAGCCCGATGCAGATCCGTTTTTCGGCGGCTTGTCCGGCCATGCAGGGTCCTCCTTTGCAAAAACTTTCTTTCAATATACCACAAAAAACGCCGCGCGTCGAGAGCGGGCTGTGTGCGTCCTTTTTGCAAAAAGGCGCGCGAAA
Source organism: uncultured Clostridia bacterium (assembly GCA_938049125.1). Taxonomy (GTDB): domain Bacteria; phylum Bacillota; class Clostridia; order Oscillospirales; family Oscillospiraceae; genus RGIG3159. The sequence continues at coordinate 11,349 of CALICR010000090.1, read as the reverse complement.
TGCGCCTTGTAATCGCGGCATGATCTGATATAATAGACCGGCGTCCGGGCCGCGGCCCGCGGTGCGCAGATTCCGCAGAAAAAGAGGGATTCCTGCCATGATCTATGATTTTGACCGGGTGATCGACCGGCGGCACACCGCCTGTCACCGCTATGACGACGACCCCACGGGGAAGCGCATCTGCCTCGGCATTGCCGACATGGACTTTGCCGTGGCCCCGCCCATCACGGCGGCGCTGGAAAACCGGCTGTCCCACCCCATCTATTCCTATACGCTGGACGAGGAGCGGCGTTACAACGCCGTCATCCACTGGCAGCAAAGCCGCCACGGCTTCACGCCCCGCAAGGAGGACATCTTCTGGGTCCCCTCGGTCATGGGGGCCATCGGCTGGCTGCTCCAGGCGCTGACGGAGCCGGGCGACGGCATCGTCATCCAGCCGCCCGTCTACAATCCCTTTCCGTCGGTCATCGGGGCCAACGGCCGCACCGTCGTGGAGAACCGCCTGCTTTACTCCGAGGAGACGGGCTGGGACGTGGACCTCGAGGGGCTGGAGGACGCCTTCCGCACCACCGGGGCCAAGGTCCTGCTGCTCTGCTCGCCCCACAATCCCGTCGGGATGTACTTCCCCAGGGAGCGGCTCCGTCAGATGGTGGACATCTGCCGCCGCCACGGGGCGTACCTCATCTCCGATGAGACCCACAGCGACTTCTATTTCCATGGGAACGCCCATACGACCATCTTCCAGGCCTGCCCCGAGGCGGACGAGTGCTGCGTGCTGCTGACCTCCACCTCCAAGAGCTTCAACCTCGCGGGCATCAACCAGGCCTACGCCATCATTCGGAGCGACAAGCTCCGCGCCGCTCTGGGCCATATGGCCGGGCAGAACGGCAATCCGCACAACATCCTCGCCTTTGAAGCCATGATCGCCGCCTACACGAAGTGCGGCGACTGGATGGACCAGCTCTGTACCTACCTGGGCGAGAGCGCGGATCAGGCCTGCAAATTCATCAACGGGGAGATTCCCGGCTGGTCCATCCGTGAGCCGGATGCCACGTTCTTCCTCTGGCCCCGGAGCGAGCGGCCCATCGGTGAGATCATGCCCTGGCTGCTGGACGAGGCCCTCGTGGAGATGCGCGACGGTGAGCGCTACAACCCCATGCCGGGCCACCACAACCTCCGGATGTGCTTCGGCACCCCGAAAAGCGTTCTCATGGAGGCGCTGGAGCGCATTGCCGATGTCCTGAAGCGGCACGGCTGCTGAAATAACGAACCCCCGGACCGATCAGTCCGGGGGTTCGTTTGTTATCCGCGGGGCGCGTAGAGATTGCAGTTGACGCCGCCGATGCGGGAGATGTAGTGAAGGCTCGTCATGACGCCCTCGCCGGTGGGCATGGTCTCCAGCTCCTGGGCGTGGCCGAGGCGGGCGGCATAGTACCAGCGGGAGCGGACCGGCACCCGGCCATAGGTGTCCCAAAGGGAGAAGCGCTTGGCCCCGGCGCGGTACAGCTCCAGCGCCCGCGCCCGATATTCCTGGGGCGAGAGCTGCCGGGGCATGATGTCGTGGTAGACCTCGACGCCGTAGCGGTCTTCGAGCGCCGCAAACTGGCGCACCCGCTCCTCCACAGGCACATAGAACTGCTTCGTGAAGGCGCTCGGCTCCGTGCCGGCGAAGCGGAAGTCGCCGAAGGACTCGGTCAGCGGCGGCACCGCCGTCATGGCGAGCTTGTGGTATTTTTCGAGGTCCAGCAGGTCCGGGTGCTCCGTCTGCCAGACGTCGCCGGTGAGGTTCTCCCGGAGCTGGACGGGGTAGCTGATAACCGCGTCGATGAGGCCCTCCCTGGCCCACTGCTCAAGATCGATGCCCTGGACCAGGTTGTCGGAGAGGTTCAGCAGGCCCCGGGCGATAAGCTTCAGCCGCTTCTGACCCCGGGCGGCCCGCTCGCGGTCCAGCCGCTCACGCAGGCGGCGGACGAAGCCCGTCATGATCTCGCAGTGCATGGTCTGGACCCGCTCGTCCTCCAGGGGCAGCAGACAGGGATCGACGCCGTATTTCTGCCGGAAGGCCTCCACGAAGGGCGGCTCAAAGAGCACGAAGGGTGCGCCGCGGTTGAGGAGCATTTCCACGCCGTCGCAGTCCTGCTCCGCCATGTGGGAGAACTGGTCCAGCATATAGTCCTGGACCTCAGGGTAGACGTAGGACATCCGGTGGATCATCTCACCGTCGCGGTTGCGGCAGCGCCACTGGGGGTTCTCCCGGAAGAACTTCACGTCGAAGTAAAACCGGTCGAAGGGGAATTCGATGCCCCAGAAGCCCATACGCAGGCTGAAGTACATCTCGAGGCCCATGCTGTGGCCGTAGGCGAAGAGCTTCGCCATCAGCTCGTCCGTGTAGTACTTCGGGAGCCGCTGCTGGACCATCCGGTCGAAGTCCCGGAAGAAAGGATAGGTCGCTGTGTCCTGGCCCGGCGTGATCTCACCGTTGAAGATGAAGACGTTCTCAAGGGAGACGGAGCGAACGTCGCTGTCCCGGTAGTTCTCAAGGATGCAGCACCATTCCTCCGGCGTCTCGGGGCAGTACTGGCCCAGCATCCCATGCATATCGTGGGTGGCGTAGAGCACCTTCGTGTCGGTGCGGGCCGTGTCCTGCTGATATCGCATGGCCTCCTCCTCGGTGAGAGGCACGAAGCGCAGCCAGGCGAGGACCGCGTCCTCCTGGGGCAGGCCGCTGAATTTGGAGATGGTCACGTCCTGGCCCGTCATGTCGGCGCATTTCCAGTAGGACTCCTCGAGAATGTCCTGGCCGCCGGTGCCGGGCACAAAGTTCGAGGGCGCGCCGTCCCTCGTGAGCTGAAGGTTGACGTGGGAGTTGACGGCGCCCCAGTTGGCGTAGGCACCAATGCAGACAAAGATGGCGTACCAGCCCGTGAGCTGCGGCGATAGGGTCACCGGGGGCGGCGTTCCGCCCTTGAGGCTGGCGAGCAGCGTGCCCTGATAGCCGCCGGTGGTCTCATAGGGCACCAGCTCCCACTGGGTGGCGGTGCGTGCGGCGGACAGCGCCGCGGCAGGGCGGCAGAGACTGCCGAAGTCCGAAAGTACAACGTCGTTTCTTTTTCCCATGGCTCCTCTTTTCCGGGCGGAAGCGCCCTGTTCCTCTGAAAGCTCCGGAGGAGAGACAGGGCCTCCGGTCTCCGTCATCCTAGCATGACAGAGGCCGGTTTTCAAGTTTTTAGACGGTCAGCCGGGGCTGTTCAAGGCGAAAGAAAGGCCCGCATCCAATTGGATGCAGGCCTTGAAGAATCGGTCATTTCGCTTCGGCGGGGGAGAGGACGAGAATTCCGCGTTCCCGGAGGAAGGCGGTCCATGCGGGGTCCGGGCAGCGGTTTGTGACGATGCCGGTCAGGGCGGAGAAGTCCGCAATGCGGACGAAGGAGACCTTGTCGAATTTCGAGTCGTCCAGGCAGAGGTAGGTCTCCCGGGCGGCGTGGAGCATGGCCTGCTTGTTGAGGGAGTGGTGCTCACTGGAGTCGGTGATGCCGCTCTCCCGGTCGAGGCCCTTGCAGGAGATGAAGGCCTTGTCCACGTGGTAATTCCGGAGCGTCTGCTGGGCCTGGAAGCCCACGAGGGCCAGGGAGTCCGGCTTCAGCGTGCCGCCGGTGGACATGATGGTCCAGCCCTCCACCGGGGCCAGCTCCACGATGATCTCGATGGAGTTGGTGATGACGGTGATGTGCTTTTTCTCCTTGATCTGCTTGGCGATGTAGAGGGAGGTGGAGCTGTCGTCCAGCATGAGGTGGTCGCCGTCCTCGATGACGGCGGCGGCCTCGGCGGCGATGATGCGCTTGGCCTCCACATTCGTCTTGTTGCGGATGGTATAGGAGAGGTCCGCCTTGGTGCTGTTGCCCCAGATGGCGCCGCCGTAGGTCTTGGTGGCGTAGCCTTCTTTTTCAAGCTTATCGAGGTCGCGGCGGATGGTCTCCTCGGTGACGCCGTAGTGCGCGCTCAGCTCGCTGACCAGCACGCGCTGCTCGGCGCGGAGCTTGGCGAGGATCTCGTTCTTGCGCTCGATCGCCAGCATGGGAACACTTCCTTTCGGGTTGTTTTATGTGAGATTTCATTGTAACACAGGAAAAAGCGCTTTGCAAGATGCATCTATGCCCCGAGGGGCCGAGGAGGATGCAAAAATGATGGGCCTTTGTGCCATACTGTATTTTGCCCGGAATACGCGGCCCAAGACGCCGCGGGATTTTCACGGAAATTTAATTGAAATCCCTGTCGGAATTTGATATAATACCGTCAACTATGCGTATGGGCGCTGCCGCGCCGCAAATCGAGAATGGGAGTGACAGCATTTGGTTTTTTCCAGCCTGGTTTTCTTATTCCTGTTTCTGCCGCTGACGATGGTTCTGTATCTCTGCAGCTCCAGCCTCAACGCCAAAAACAACGTGCTCGTGGTGATGAGCATCCTGTTCTACGCCTGGGGCGAACCGGTCTATGTGCTGCTGATGCTCCTTTCGGCCTATGTGAACTATTTCTGCGGCCAGATGATTGGCGCAAGCCGCACGAAGCAGAAGAAAAAGCTCTGGGTCGGCATCGGCGTGGCCTACGGCCTCGTGTCGCTTGGCTTCTTTAAGTACAGCGGCTTCCTGGTGAGCAATCTCAACGGGCTGCTCGGCCTCTCCATCCCGGTGCCGGAGATCGCACTGCCCATCGGCATTTCGTTCTACACGTTCCAGACCATGACCTACACCATCGATGTCTACCGCGGCGAGGTGCAGGTGCAGCGCTCCTACCGGGACTTCCTGCTCTATGTGTCGCTCTTCGCCCAGCTCATCGCCGGCCCCATCGTCCGCTATTCGGAGATTGAGCCGCAGCTGGCGGACCGCAAGACGACCGTCAAGGGCGCGTTTTACGGCATGACCCGCTTCTCCATGGGCCTCGGCAAGAAGGTGCTCATCGCCAACTACTGCGGCTCCGTGGCGGATAAGCTGCTGGGCGGCGAGTTGGCCCAGGCCACCACCGTGGGTGTCTGGCTCGGCGTTATTATGTATACCTTCCAGATCTACTTTGATTTTTCCGGCTACAGCGACATGGCCATCGGCCTCGGCCGCATCTTCGGCTTCAAGTTCTCGGAGAACTTTGATCTGCCCTATACGTCCAAGTCCATCACGGAATTCTGGCGGCGCTGGCACATCTCCCTCAGCACCTTCTTCCGGGACTACGTCTATATTCCCCTTGGCGGCAATCGGAAGCACCAGATGCTGAACCTCTTCGTGGTTTGGGCGCTGACGGGCCTGTGGCACGGCGCGAGCTGGAACTTTGTCCTCTGGGGCCTCTATTTCTTCGTTCTGCTGGTCATCGAAAAGTCCTTCCGGGACTTCTTTGACCGCATCCCAGGCGTCGTGCGCCACCTGCTGACACTGTTCCTGGTAGCCCTGGGCTGGGCGCTGTTCTACTGCGTGGACCTTGGCCGCCTGGGCCACACCCTCGGCTGCCTCTTCGGCCTCTACGGCAAGGGCTTCCTCGACTACACGACCCGCGTCACCCTGGTCAACAACATCCCGCTGCTGCTCCTCGGCATCGTGGCCAGCTCCGCGCTGCCCCGGGCCGTCGGAAACATCTTCAAGTCGCTCTGCATGCGCAGGCGCTCATCCCCCGCGGCCAAGCGGGCCTATGTCATCGGCGTAGGCATCTGGGACCTTGCGCTGCTGTTCCTGTGCGTTGCCTCGCTGGTCGGCTCCAGCTACAACGCCTTCCTGTACTTCCGGTTCTGAGGAGGGAGCAAGATGAAGAAATTTTATACGATCTTCCTGGCGGCGGTGCTGCTCGTCTCCTGCGCCTTCGGCGTCTACTCGCTGATCGACAAGGACGATGAGATCTCCACCCAGGAGAACCGCGGCCTCAAGCAGAAGCCGAAGTTCACCCTTTCGGCCTTCCTGGACGGCTCCTATATGGTGGAGCTGGAGGACTACTACGCGGACCAGTTCCCGCTGCGGGAGAAGCTGCTGGCCGTCAACTCGAAAATGAACGACTTCTACAACTTCTCCGGCTCCAAGGACAACGGCGCGATCCTCATTGATACGACGAACAATGTGGGTCTCGGCGGCATCGGCGGCGCCCAGGGGACGGACGGGACGGAGCAGGGGACGGACACCCCGTCGGACCAGACGCCGTCGGACACCACGTCCGCGGACGGCACCGAAACCGACACGACCCAGCCCTCGGAGACCACGGGCACGGAGCAGGACCCCGGCGACACCCAGACGCCCGAGGAGCTGCAGGAGGAGGACCCCGCCTTCGACAACCCGGAGAACGCTCAGACCGTCAACAGCATGCTGGTGGTGGGCGACCGGGCGCTGGAGATCGTTTACAGCAATGAGGCCCTGGAGGACAAGTACGCGGAGGCGGTGAATTCCATTGCGGAAGCCGTTGGTCCGAACGTTAAGACCTACTCGCTGGTGACGCCAAACTCCACCCAGTTCTACGGCCCCGAGGACCTGCGCAGCGGCGCGACGGACCAGAAGACCATGATCGAATATGTCTACAGCAAGCTGGACAGCAGCATCACTTCGGTGGACGCCTACAGCAAGCTGCGCAGCCACATCGACGAGTATATTTTCTTCCGGACCGACCACCACTGGACCCAGCTCGGCGCGTATTACGCCTACACGGCCTTCTGCGAGGCCGCAGGCCTGGAGGCAGTCCCGCTGGACGACTTCGAGACCGGCCAGGTGACCTGCTCCACCACCGGTGCGACCACATTCCTCGGCACGCTTTATACGAATGTGAAAAACGGCTCCGCGGCGGCGGCAGCGGCGCTGGAGGCAAATCCGGACACGGCGACCTATTATAAGCCCATCGTCAAGACGGATGCCACGGCCTACACGTCACTGGTGAACGGAGAGCTGACCGGGGCATATAACGGTATCACGACGGTGGCCACCAGCGTGGCGGATTCTTACCTCTATATGGCGTTCATCTGCGGCGACCAGGCCATCGAGGTCATCAACACAGATGTGCAGAACGACAAGGTCTGCATGGTCATCAAGGAGTCCTACGGCAACGCCTTCGTCCCCTTCCTGACCAGTCACTACAGCAAGATCGTCGTGGTTGATCCCCGCTATCACAATACGTCGAAGCACGCGCCCCTCTATCTCCCGGACCTGGCGCAGCTCGAGGGCGTCACGGACCTGATCGTGATCGATTACCCCTTTATCCCGATGAACGAGACTTATATCACCCAGCTGAATAGGCTGGCCGGGAAATAAACAAGAGCAAATCCCCTCTGTGGCTACACAGAGGGGATTTTACTATATATACAAAACAAAGTGCGATTTTTTAAAAAATGTAGATATTAACGATATGCGATTTCCGTATTATACTGAAATCAGCAGAAAGACAAATACCAAAAAAGAAAGGATGCTGAACATGAGGAAAAGAATACTGTCCGTCGTCATCTGTTTGGTGATCGTATTCACCATGGTAGTCCCCGCAATGGCCGCAAACAACAATTATGTGGACGAAAACGCATACTACACAAGACGAGCATCCAATCTGAGAGCCGGTCCAAGTACGTCCAGCGAAATACTTGGCGTAATCCCGGCCGGAACGCTGCTGGACACCTATCAAAGAGGAGATTGGCTTCATGTGACTGATGGGACGAGGAGCGGATACATCAGTAAATCGCTGTGTGTAAGGGCCGTTTCGGTTGCTGAAGTAGCGGCTACGTCCGGCTTAAATCTTCGGACGTCTCCCAACACATCCAGTTCGGTCAAAGTAACCTTACCATACGGAACATTACTTGATTGCTCCATTGGAACGTCTGGTGTCGAGGGGTGGACCTATGTTGAGGTAATCAGCGGGTCGTATGTAAGCTACAGAGGCTATGTTAGTACGGCTTATATTAGGTCTGCACGCCAAGGGCTGCACCAGTGATTTTTCAAGGTGTTTATAACAAGAACCTGCCGGAAGCCCAGCAGGTTCTTGTTTGTTTATTCGACGGTGAAGGGGGCGGTGCGGAGGAGCTTGCCGTTGAAGTAGAGCTCCAGCTTGTAGCTTCCGGCGGCCTCCGGGACGGTGTCAAGGGCCGTTGCGAAGACGCCGTTTTGCCACATCTCGTTCCAGGAATGGGTCTCCGGCGCGGCATAGGCGGCAACGGTGCCGTCCTCGCTCCGGACCACAAGCTGGGTGAGAATTTCCTCCGGGTCCTTCTGGGTCTGCGGCTCCGCCTGGGGCTGGATGACGCAGACGAGGCCCGCGCCGGGGGAGAAGCTCTCCTTCGCGCTGCCGAGGCTGGAGACGCTCCAGATCTCGCCGGGCTTTTCGTAGAGGCCGATGAAGATGCCGCCGAAGTCGTGGTCCTCATAGAGCGAAGCCTCGCCGGTGCCGGCCGTGGTCTCCGTAGTGCCGCCCACCGGCACGCCCGCGGCATCGGACAGGGTGAAGACGTAGTCCGTACCGGGGATGAGGTCCGTCAGCTCCGCGGAGGTCCCGCTGACCTCCAGGGCGTCCCGGGTCTCGCAGGAGGCGGGGCCGTAGCGGAGGACCCAGGTGTCCGGGGCCGGTTCGCCCTCGGTTTCCCAGGCGAGGGAGGCTGTCGTGCCGTCGATCTCCGCCGTGAAGGATGTGACCTGGCAGGCCGTGCTCTCGACGGTCAGCAGGACGGGCATATCCATGGTGGGGTTCGTGACAGCGATGGTGTAGGTCACGCCGACGCCGGTGCCCTCGAAGACGGCCCGGCATACTTCGGTGACCTGGGTGCTGGCGTAGCCGTCGTCGCCGGAGCAGACGGCGGTCCACTGGGTGGCCGCGTCGTTGTCCGCCTCCCAGACCACAGTGATGGAGCCATTCGTCACGGACTCGGCGGTGAGATTCTGGGCGGTGACGGGCACGATGCGGGAGTACTCGATGAAGGTCGTGCCGCCGAGGTAATAGCCCGGGCCTGCGTCCAGGCTGAGGGTGTAGGTCCGGTTGGGCTGGAGGCCCGTCAGCGTCGCGGTGCGGTTCTCCACCGGGAACTTCGTGACCTTCTCCGCCTCATCGGTGCAGCGGAGCGTCCACTGGTCCGGCTCCGGACCGCTGACCTGGAACTGGACGAGCACGCTGCCGTCCTCCTGGTCCGCGGCCTCAAAGGAGAGAATCTCCGTGATGGCGGCGGTGGAGGCGGTGCCGCCCTGAACGCCCTTGACGAAGTGCCAGTCCGCGGCGCGGACGGCGATGTGGTAGAGCGTGCCGGGCGTGAGATCCGTGAAGGTGACGGTGTCGCCGCAGGGCAGCGTGGCCCCGACGCCCTCGTCCGGCGTGCAGGAAACCAGCAGCGCCCCGGCGTCCGTGGCGTCCACGGCGACGGTGAGGGAGTCGGAGGTCTTCTCCGTGACGGTGATGGTGTTCACGGTGATGGCCGAATACTCAAAATAGTAGTAGGCGAAGGCCGCGCCCAGCAGTACCAGCACCGTCAGCAGAATGGGGATCCAGATTTTTTTCTTTTTCTTCTTCCGTGGCCGCTCCGGCTCCTGAGCCGGGGCGAAGTTCTCGCGGAAGTCGTCGGAGAGGTTTGTAACGTCCGTGGCTGGGATGGCCTCCACCGGCTCCTCCTCGGCCTCGGGCAGGTCCGCGACGGTGGGGATCTCGTCCAGCACCAGCGGGGGCACGATGCACTCGTCGGTGAGGGCGTTGCGGCCTTGGTAGTCCTCCAGGGCTGCGGCCAGCTCCTCGGGGGTCTGGTAGCGGTCCTCGGGGCGGAAGGCGCAGGCCTTGCGGAGGATGGCGTCCATCTCGTAGTCCGCATAGAGCGGCGTGGGCAGCTCCTCGCCGGAGATACGGCGGTTGTTCGCGGCCTTCTCCGTGGTGCCTGCCTCCTCGAAGGGGGCGTGGTTCCCGTTATAAATGTAGTAGAGCAGGAGACCGACGGCGTAGAGGTCCACGGTCTCGTTCAGCTCGCCGGTGACGCTGCACAGCTCCGGGGCCGTGAAGCTGCTGAGGTAGCGGCCCGGCATGGCAGCGAAGCGCAGGTCCTTCCGCTGGGCGAGGCCGAAGTCACCGATGCAGAAGGTGCCGTTCTCCAGGAACACGTTCCCGGGCTTGAGGTCGAGGTAGAGGTAGCCCTGCTCCCGCAGCGCCGAGAGCGCATGGCAGAGGTCAAGGCCCAGCTGCACGGCCTTCTTCTGCCGGATGGCGTTCTCGCTCAGGAAGGCCCCGAGGGAGGTGCGGCAGGGGGCCAGCAGGTAGAGGTCGAAGCCGGGCTGCCCCTCCTTTGGCACGACCTGGAACCGCGCGTAGCTGAGGAAATAGGGCGACGCGGCCAGGGCGCGGAAGGCTCGAAGCTCCGTGCGGTACTGGTCCACAACGGTGGCATAGTAGGCGGTCGCCTCCTCACGGTCGCTGACGGCGCCGGTGAGGAGCAGCGCCTGGGTGTTGGTCTCGGACTCCGGGATGGAGATCTGCTTGACGATGCAGCGCGTGCCGGTGGCGGTATGAATCACCCGGGATACGGTGACGCCGCCGTGCGAGGAGAGCACGCAGTCCAGCGTCATGCCGTCCAGCAGGGGAGAAACCATCTGAGGTTCTGACATGAAATCCCTTCCTTCCAGATTTCGGAGGTGGTCCTATTTATTTTCTTCTATTCTATTCTATTGGATTTTGCGAGAAAAAGCAAGATGCAAGGCAGATTGTCGTAGACATTTGAAGAGAGATGTGCTAGAATACAAGTTACAATTTGTAATAAAATAGATAGGAGGCTATCCTATGGATCAGATCACCTGCAAGCACTGCGGCACGAAGTATCCCGCGGATGTGGCGAAGTGCCCGCTCTGCGGCGCGAGCAACGTGCCCAGCGTCAGCGAGGGCTTTGAGTTCCTGGACGACGAGTTCGAGGCTACCGCGAAGCCAAAGCAGCCTGCGCCCAAGGCCAAGGCCCCGGCCGCGCCGGAGACGCCCGCGGCTCCCAAGGCCCCTGCGGCCCCCGAGACCCAGAAGACCGAGGCGGCCAAGCCCGCGGTCAGCCAGGAGACCGGAAACTATAACTGGGAAGACATCATCGCCGAGATCAACGGCACGAAGCCCGCGGAGAGCGAAGCCGCGCCCGCGGCCCAGCCCGCCGCGCCCAAGGAGGCGGTCCCGGCCGTGGAGCTGCCGTCCTGGCGGCAGAACACCGGCAAAACCGTCCCGCAGCCCGAGGCGGAGGACGGCGATGAGGACGAGGACGACGAGTTCCCGCCCCGCCGCCGGGAGCGCCGCCGCGGCGCGGGCAAGGCAGTGGCCATTGTGCTGGTGCTGGCGGTGCTGGCCGGCGGCATCTTCGCGGCGAAGCACTTCGGCCTCATCGACAAGCTGACCGGCAGCGGCCAGACGGCC
>CALICR010000089.1 GCA_938049125.1 uncultured Clostridia bacterium | reverse complement strand
CGTGCCGTGAACCAGCCGTAGAGCTTCGGCTGAAAGGCGAGGATGCCCGCCGTGGCGAGAAACGACAATTGAAGTCCGATGTCCGCCAGGCACCAGGGATTGTGCACCGTCAGCGTAAGCAAGGCCGCGCCCAGCGACGTGGGCGGGTCCGGCTCCCGCCGCAGCAGCGGGGCCAGGAGCAGAAAGGCCTGCATGATGGCGGCACGGATGGCCGACGGTCTGGCTCCGGTCATGACGCAGTAGAACACGAGCGCCGGAATGCCGATCAGCGGATAGAGCCGCTGGTTTCGGAGCAGGAGCACGCCGAGCATGGTCATGAGGATGCTGACATGCATCCCGGAGACGGCCATGGCGTGGTAGACGCCCGCGATCTGGAGGTCTGACTTCTGTTGATAGCTGAGGCCGGACTTGTCCCCGATGAGCAGCGCCTCCAGGTAGGCCGAGATGTCCGCCGGAAGCAGGGCCCGGATCGTGCCCCGGAGCCCGTGCGCCAGCACCGCGGGCCCATAGCGGAGCGGCACCGCGTCCGCGGACTTCGTCTCAATGTACCGGAACAGCTTGACACGGACCGGCCGCCCGTTGGCGCGGCCGTACCAGCGCAGGACCGGCTCCCCTTTCCCGGTCTCAAGCTCGATGCTGCCGGTGCCGGTGAGCCGGTCGCCGGGCCGCCAGCTTTCGTCGTAGGTCCCGAGGTAGGCGAAGGCGGGGATGCGCTCTCCGTCCACCAGCAGCACCGCCTCGGCGGTGCTGCCGTACTCCTTCGGCTCCGGGTAGCCGGTCAGCTCCAGCGCCACGGCGCACCGGTCGGCGGCGACGGTCCTGAGGGGCAGGAGCTCTGCTTTCTCATAGAGCGTGCAGTGGACCAGGCCGAGGGCCAGACCGGCGGCGCAGATGGCGATGGACTGTTCCTTCCGGCCCCGCAGAAGGACCGCGGCGGCCACGAGGAGCACTGCCAGCGCCGGAAGGACATAGAGGACCCACCGGGGCGCCTTCAGCAGCCCCAGCAGCACGCCTGCGGCGAAGGAAAAGGAGAAAAAGGCCAGCCTGCGCATCGCGTCCTCCCCTGCTCAGCGGAACGGGGCGGCCCGGCAGTCCCCGGCGGGACCCTGTCCCGCCGCAGGCGCGCACCGGCTCCGCCCCGCGTGATCCTTGCTTATGCGAATTCGGTCATGACCTTGCCGGCCAGCACGTGGAAGTGCAGATGGAACACGGTCTGTCCGGCGTCCGGACCGCAGTTGTTGACGATGCGGAAGCTCGTCAGCCCCAGCTCCCGGGTCAGCCGGGCGATCACCTCATAGATGTGGGCGACCACTGCGGAATTCTCAGGCGTGATGTCCGCCGCGGAGCCGATGTGGGCCTTAGGGACCACCAGGAAGTGGACCGGGGCCTTCGGCTCGATGTCGTAGAAGGCGTAGCACAGCTCGTCCTCGTAGAGCTTCTTCGAGGGGATATCCCCGGCGATAATCTTACAGAAAATGCAGTCCATAGCGTCCTCCTCAGTCCTTGGCCGTGTCATTGACGAGATCGTCCACGACGGCCAGCGCGTCGTCCAGCTTCAGCACGTTCTTACAGCCGCCCATGGCGGAATCGGGCTTGCCGCCGCCGGAGCCGCCGCAGACCGCGGTCACCTTCCGAATCAGGTCCCCGGCGCGGATGCCGCGGGCGATGGCGTTCTTGCCGCAGACGGCCAGCAGCGTGGCCTTGTCCCCCTGGGCGGAGGCCAGAACGGCAACGGCATTCGGGTAGCGGTCCTTGATGAAGTCGCCCATCTTCCGGAGGTCGGCGGCCTCCATCTGGCTGTTGGAGATGGTCACGACCTTGAGCCCACGGATGTCCTTGGCCGCGAAGAGGTAGCGGTCCACCTCGCCGGAGAACAGCTTGTCCTTCATGACCTCGATGCTCTGGCGCAGCGTGCGGATCTCCTGAACGCTGCTCTCGGCCTTGTGGAGCAGGTCCGCCGGGGTGGTTTTGAGCTTGTCGGCCACCTTGGCGATGGTCGATTCCATGCGGTCCATCTGGTCCAGCACTTCCCTGCCCGTGATGGCCTCGATGCGGCGGACGCCGGAGGCCACGGAGTATTCGGACGTAATGTGGAACAGGCCGACCTTGGCCGTATTGTCGAGGTGGGTGCCGCCGCAGAACTCGATGGAACGGTCGCCCATCTTGACTACGCGGACCACATCGCCGTATTTCTCGCCGAAGAGGGCCGTCGCGCCGAGCTTTTTGGCCTCCTCAATGGGCAGCTCCATGGTCACGATGTCATCGCCCTCCAGCACCATGGTGCTGACAAGGCGGGTGACCTTCATCAGCTCCTCGCGGGTCATGGCGGAGAAGTGGGTGAAGTCGAAGCGCAGCCGGTCCGGCTCCACCAGGGAGCCGGCCTGATGGCAGTGGTCGCCCAGGACCTCGGTCAGAGCCGCCTGGAGCAGATGGGTGGCGGAGTGGGCGCGGCGGATGGCCTGACGGCGCTCCACGTCGATGGCGGCGTTCACGGTCCAGTCGACCCGCAGCTCGCCGCTGTCCATGTGGCCGGAGTGGAGGTACTTGCCGCCCTTGTCCTTCTGGACGTCGGTGACGATGAAACGGTTGTCGCCCATGGTCAGGGTGCCGTGGTCGGCAATCTGGCCGCCCATCTCGGCGTAGAAGGGCGTCCGGTCCAGCACGACGATGCCATTCTGTCCGGCGCGGATATAGGACTGGAGCTCGTCGCCCACGACGATGGCAAGCACGCGGCTCATGTCCTCGTTCTTCTCATAGCCCGTGAACTGGGTGGGCTGGTTGTCGAGGCCCAGGTCGATGCCGGACCAGGCCAGGTCGCCCAAGGCCTCCCGGGCCTTTCTGGCGCGCTGCTTCTGGGCCTCCATCAGCTCCTGGAAGGCTGCGGTGTCCACGCTGAGGCCCTCGTCCTCGGCCATTTCCGAGGTGAGGTCGATGGGGAAGCCGTAGGTGTCGTAGAGTTTGAAGGCATCGGCGCCGGAGAACACGGTCTCGCCGCGCTCCTTGTGCATCTCCAGCATCTCGCCGAAGATGCGCATACCGCCGTCAAGGGTGCGAAGGAAGTTCTCTTCCTCGTTGCGGATGACCTTGGTGATATAGGAGGCCTTCTCCCGCAGCTCGGGATAGCTGCCCTCGCTGTTCTCGATGACCGTCTCGCAGATGCTGTAGAGGAACGGGTGGTCGAGGCCCAGAAGCTTGCCGTGGCGCGCGGCCCGGCGCAGCAGGCGGCGCAGCACGTAGCCGCGGCCCTCGTTGGAGGGCAGAACACCGTCGGAGATCATGAAGGTCGCGGAACGGATGTGGTCCGTGATGACCCGGAGGGAGACGTCCTTCTTGTGGCTTTGGCCGTAGGTCGCGCCGGTCAGCTCCGAGACCTTGTTGGTGATGGCGATGATGGTATCGACGTCGAAGAGGGAATCCACGTCCTGGCAGACGACGGCCAGACGCTCGAGGCCCATGCCGGTGTCGATGTTCTTCTGCTTCAGCTCGGTGTAGTGGCCCTCGCCGTCGTTGTCGAACTGGGAGAAGACGTTGTTCCAGATCTCGATATAGCGGTCGCACTCGCAGC
>CALICR010000088.1 GCA_938049125.1 uncultured Clostridia bacterium | reverse complement strand
CGGACGGGCACGCCGAGGTCCCGGCCGATGGCGTGAATGCGGTCGAGGTCCGGCAGGTTGTCCCGGGTGAGGCTGCACGAGAGCTTGACGTCCACGTTCCGCGCCCGAAGCAGCTTGACGGCCCGGATAACGCGGTCAAAGCCGCCGGGGAAGCCGCAGAGGTCCCGGTAGGCCCGGTCATCGGCGCCGTAGAGGGTGATGTTGATGCGCCGGGGGCGGTTTGCCGCGAAGAAGTCGGCCCAGTCCTCATCGATCAGCGTGCCGTTTGTGTTGACGCTGAGGATCATGCCGAGGCGGCGGAGGTGGGTATAGATGTCCCGGAAGCCGGGGTGCAGCAGCGGCTCGCCGCCGGTGAGGAGGAGGAAGAGGGTCCCGGCGCGCTGCATCTCCTCGCCGAGGGCGCACCACTCCGCCGCCGTGCGCAGGGGGGCGAGGCGTTCCTGCTCGGCGCGGCTCAGACGGACGTAGCACATTTTGCAGTTCATATTGCAGAGCGGCGTCAGCTCCAGGCTGCCGCTCAGGGGCGTCTCGTTCGCGGCGGCGGCGCGGAGCAGGGCCTGCTCGACGCCGGACGCACCCTCCATGGGGTCCATGGGCCGTCCTCCTTCCCGGTGGGTTCTGGGGCTATCATACCAGAAATCTTAGAAATGCGCAAGAAAAAGCAGTCCGGAGCGGAAGCTCCGGACTGGAGGTATGTAGGGAAATCAGGACTTGGCGGTCTCCCAAGTGTTCATGTCAAGGTTTAAGGTGCAATGAACATTCGTGCCGCCCTCAGTCCAGATGACAACGGGAGTCTTTGGGCCATCCCTCCCATCTATGCCGTTATTATCTACGATATAGCCATATGTAAAATCATTCACGCCGTTTGTCTCATGTTTTTTAGAACAAGGATGATAATAACCCGGCACAGGAATAAATAAAAAATTGTCATCCGGTGTCAAGATCGTCCCGCCGGACGTCTGGCCACTAGCGTCAGTTTTGTATACATCATATCGTTTGCTGCTCTCCCCGGCGTTGCATTCGAAATAATAATTTGTGCCGCTATCGCCGCAGGCGGAGATGGCCTCGTTGGCATCAAACTGCTGGACCGTGGTGAGGGGGCGCGTCCATGCTTTTTTCATTTCCATTTGCTCAGTCCTCCAGAAATTACAGCATTGTCTGCGCTCCGGCGGCAGCCGGGACGCGGGGTGAGTATCGTCCCACCCATAAATTCTATTGCAGCTATTATAGCAATATTCTAGAACCGGGTCAATTACATTTTGTAACTTTCTGGGAGAAAATTCAAAATTTTTTTCCGAAGGACGGGAAACGCCCGGATTTCCGCTCCTGCGCCCTTGACAGGGGACCAAAAAGACAATAAAATAAACCCAGCTTCATCAAGGGGGAGGGCGGCTGCGTGAACGGCGAACAGAGCGGAGCGAACGTTCCGGCGCGCCCCATCGGCGACCTGCGGGTCCGGTGCAGCGGGGAGTTCCTGCTGCGCGAGATCGGCGGTGAGTCCGTGCTCGTCCCGCTGGTGAGCGACGGGCCGCTGGCCAACAGCGTCATCTCTCTCAACGAGAGCTGCCGTTTCCTCTGGGACTTCTTCCGCGACGCCCACACGGTCCGCGAGGCCGTCGAGGCCGCCCGGGAGACCTACGAGGACCCCGAGGGCCGCATGGAGCCGGAGATCATCCAGACCGTCCTGGAATATCTAAAGTATGGACTGCTGCTCAGAGAGGAAGATGAAGAATGAAGAACATTTGGGAGCGCCCGCTGACTGTGGTGCAGCGGTTCGACGCGAATGAGGCTATCTCCGCCTGCGGCGACGAGAATCAGGTTTATAAGTTTACCTGTGATGCTGGAAATCCGGGACTTACCGGCTTTACGGTCTATACGAATGGTGAGGACGGGATCGCAGGGACGAGTGATGATGTCAAAATCACAGATTCCTATGCAAGATGCGGCTTGACGCATGAAGCGCCTACATCGGATACCTTTATAAAAGGATATATGGAAAAGAATATTCTGGGTTATCCGTTCCCTTGGCGGCAGGATGTCATTATCTGGCGCGGGGAAGACGGCAATAACGTTCATTGCACGAAAAATATCAATATGGACACTTGGGAGACTGCCAAGTCCTGATACCTTGTATAAATAGTGCATCCACAGCCCGGCCATGCGCCGGGCTGTTGTTCTGCCCGGCGGTTGCGTTTCCCCGGCGGGCGTGGTAAAATAGGGCGAAAACGGGAAGGGGATGCGGGATGAAGGGAATTCTTGCGGAGCGGCTGTACCTCTCAGGCATGGACGCCCGGGCGGCGGACCTGGCCCGGCGGCTCGGCCTCGGGCTGGAGCTGACGGCCTTTACCTATGCACCGGAGCTGGACCGCCCGGCGGCCCGGGACGAGGCGAAGGTCCAGTGTGCGGGCGTCGCCCGCCTCTGGCTCCACGGGCCCTTCGCGGAGCTGTGCCCCGCGGCCATCGATCCGCTGGTCCGGGACGTGGCCCGGGCGCGGTACCGCCAGGCCTTTGAAGCGGCGGCGGAGCTGGGCGTCTCCCGGGTGGTGCTCCACGCCGGGTTCACGCCCTACGTCTACTTCCCGGAGTGGTTCGTGGGCCGGTCCGTGGAGTTCTGGCGCGCGCTGCTTCCGGAGCTGCCGGAGGGCATGCGCGTGGCCCTTGAGAATGTTATGGAGCCGGGGCCGGAGATGCTCGTGGACATTGCAGAGCAGGTGGACGACCCGCGCCTCGGCCTCTGCCTCGACGTGGGCCACGCCAATACCTGCGTCAGCAAGACGCCGCCCGCGGACTGGGTCGCGCCCATGGCCCCCTGGCTGCGCCATGTCCACCTCCACAGCAACGTGGGAAATCTGGACGACCATGCGCCCGTGGGGACCGGCACCGTGCCCGCCCGGGAAATCATCGGCGATGTGCTCCGCCGCTGCCCGGCGGCCACGTTCACGCTGGAAAATATGGACTGCCTGCCCGCGCTCGAGACGCTGCGGCAGTGGGGCTATCTGGAGGGAGAGCTATGACAGAGGAAGCGCTGCGGGCGCTGATCGCCGGGGTGCGCCCGGCGGACCGCGCGGCCATGGATGCCGCCGCAGCCTACCAGGCC
This sequence comes from uncultured Clostridia bacterium, assembly GCA_938049125.1. Lineage (GTDB taxonomy): Bacteria > Bacillota > Clostridia > Oscillospirales > Oscillospiraceae > RGIG3159. Next base: position 2,572 of record CALICR010000088.1, on the reverse strand, counting down.
AGGTTGGCCAAGCCGCCGGGCAGCCTGGGGAGGCTGGAGGACTATGCCGTCCGCCTTGCCGGGATCACCGGGCAGGTGCGGCGGGAGCTGCGGTCGTGCCGCGTGCTGGTTTTCGCGGCGGACAACGGCGTCGTGGCCGAGGGCGTGTCCTGCACGCCCCAGTCCGTGACGCTGAGCCAGAGCGTCAACATGACGCGGCACCTGACGGGCATGTCGTCCCTGGCCCGGTATTTCGGCGACAGCGTCGAGGTCACGGACGTGGGCATCGACGCGGACGTCCGCTGTCCCGGCATCGTGGACCGGAAGATCCGGCGCTCGACCGGCGACATCGTCCGGGAGAGCGCCATGACCCGGGCCGAGGCCCTTGCCGCCCTGGAGGCGGGCGTCGAGGCGGTGCGGCGGGCCAAAGCGGACGGCGTCCAGGCCGTGGGCATCGGCGAGATGGGCATCGGCAACACCACCACCTCGGCGGCGGTGCTGGCGGCGCTGACCGGCGCGGCCCCGGAGGCTGTCACGGGCCGCGGCGGCGGCCTCACCGACGAGGGCTTCCGAAGGAAGAAGGAAGTCATCGCCGCGGCCCTGGAACGGCACCGGCCGGACCCGGGCGACCCGGTGGGCGTCCTCGCCGCCGTGGGCGGGCTGGACCTCGCGGCCATGACCGGGGCCTTCCTCGGCTGCGCCGCGGAGCGGGTGCCCGCGGCGGTGGACGGGTATATCTCCATCGTGGCGGCACTCTGCGCCGTGCGGCTCTGCCCGGCGGTGCGGGACTTCCTGTTCCTCTCCCATGCGTCCTACGAGGTGGGCTACCGCTTTGCGGCGGAGCAGCTTGGGCTGGAGCCGTGCCTGCTGCTGGGGATGCGCCTGGGCGAGGGGAGCGGGTGCCCCATCCTCTTCCGCATCCTGGAGGCGGCCTGCGCCGTCATGTGCCACATGGCGACCTTCGAGGAGGCGGCCATTCAGGACGATTACCTCGATGAAATTCGGAAAACCGACGCGTTCACGGTAGAATAACGGAGAAATCAATGAGAATCCTTCTGATCGGCGGCAGTAAGAGCGGCAAGAGCCTGCTGGCGCAGCAGCTCTGCCTTCGCCTCTCCGGCGGCGGGCGGCGCGTCTACTGGGCCACCATGGAGCCGGTGGACGGTGAGGACCGGGCGCGCATCGCGCGGCACCTCCGGGAGCGCGACGGCTGGGGCTTTGAGACCGTGGAGTGTGGCCGCGCCATTCTCCGGGCAGCGAACCGCGCCATTGGGGCCACTGTGCTCTTCGACAGCGCAACGGCCCTGCTGGCCTGCGAGATGTTTTCGGCGGCGGGCTTCGACCCGGAGGCCGGGACCCGGGCGGCAGAGGAGCTGTTGGTCCTCTCCCGGCGGGCAGACCACTTCGTCTGCGTCTGTGACGATCTGTTCCGCGACGGCGGGACCTACGAGGAATGGACGGAGCGCTACTGCCGGGGATTGGCCCAGGTCTGCCGCCGCCTGGCCGCGGAATTCGACACGGTGTGCGAGGTGACGGCGGGCATCCCGCACTGCTATAAGGGGAGTTTGGACCGATGAACTGGATCTACGGCTTTTTCATGGCCTGGGGCATGTTCCTGGTAATCCCGTGTCCCGCGCGCATCTGGCGCGAGGAGGCGCGGCGGCATATGCTGGCCTGCCTGCCGCTGGTGGGTGCACTGGTGGGCGGCCTCTGGGCGCTGCTCGGCTGGCTGCTGCGCGGCGCGCCGGGGGCGGTGCGGGCGCTGCTGCTGGCGGCGCTGCCTTGGCTCGTCACGGGCTTTCTGCACCTGGACGGCTACATGGACGTCTGTGACGCCGTGCTGTCCCGCCGGGACCTGGCCACCCGGCAGAAAATTCTGAAGGACTCCCACTGCGGGGCCTTCGCCGTCATCTGCCTCGTTCTGCTGATGTTGGCGCAGTACAGCTGCTTCCGGGATGCGGGGACGCTGCGGCTCTGGGTGCTGGCGCTGATCCCGGTGGTCAGCCGGGCCTCGGCGGGGCTGGCGGTGCTGCTGCTGCGGCCCATGGGCACGAGCCAGTACGCCGCCATGGTCCACGGCGACCGGGGCAAAGCCGCCGTGCTGGGCATCATTCTGCTGGCGGCGGTGGCCCTGCCGCTGGTTTTTGGCCGGAGCGCCGCGCCGCTGGCGGCCTGCGCCGCCTACTGGCTGGCGATCTGGGAGGGATACCACCAGCTGGGCGGGATGTCCGGCGACATCTCGGGCTTCGGCCTGACGCTTGCGGAGCTGGCCGGCGCTGCGGTGCTGTGCCTTTGGGGGTGAGAAGATGCTGCTGATCCTGGGCGGGGCCTATCAGGGCAAGCTGAGCTGGGCGCAGACGCGCTTCTGCTGGCGGCCCGAGGACCTCTGCGACCTTGCGGCGGGCTATGTGCCCGGCAAGAAATGCTATTACCATCTCGAGGCGCTGACGCGTCTGGACCCGATGCCCGACGCGCCGGACCTTATGCGGGCCGATGCCGTCATCGCGCGGGAGATCGGCTCCGGCGTCGTGCCCATGGACGCGGGGGAGCGGGCCTGGCGGGAGCGCCACGGGGCGCTGCTGCGCCGCCTTGC
>CALICR010000087.1 GCA_938049125.1 uncultured Clostridia bacterium | reverse complement strand
TCTCGACCAGCTCCAGCAGCTCCTCGTCGTCAACCTGATCGCACTTGTTCAGGAAGACCAGAACGGAGGGCACGTTGACCTGACGGGCCAGCAGCAGGTGCTCCTTGGTCTGCGCCATGGGGCCATCGGAAGCAGCGATAACAAGGATCGCGCCGTCCATCTGCGCAGCGCCGGTGATCATGTTCTTGATATAGTCGGCGTGGCCCGGGCAGTCAACGTGAGCATAGTGCCGCTTCGCGGTCTCATACTCAACGTGAGCGGTGTTGATGGTGATGCCGCGCTCTCTCTCTTCCGGAGCCTTGTCGATGGAAGAGTAGTCGGTGTACTCAGCGCCGCCCAGCAGAGCCAGATACTTGGTGATGGCCGCGGTCAGGGTGGTCTTGCCATGGTCGATGTGACCGATGGTGCCAATGTTTACATGGGGCTTGGTTCTTTCAAATTTCTGCTTCGCCATTGAAAAAATCCTCCTTGTAGTGGTGATAAAACCGTTTTCAAAACAAGCTTACCTGTACTATACACGAAATATCGTGGAAATACAAGCGGGAATTTAGCCTTTGTTCCGCTTTGCGACAATTTCCTCCTGGACAGACTTCGGGAGCTCCTGATAGAAGTTGGGCTCCATGGAGTACTGGCCGCGGCCCTGCGTCATGCTGCGCAGGTCGGTCGCATAGCCGAACATCCGGGCAAGCGGGACATTTGCGTCGATCTGCATAATACCGTTGGAGGGCATCATGCCGAGGACGCTGCCGCGCCGGGCGCTGACATCGCCGATGACGTCGCCGGCATATTCGTCGGGGACGATGATGGAGACCTTCATGATGGGCTCCAGGATGGCGGGACTTGCCAGCTTACAGGCCTCGCGGAAGGCCATAGAACCGGCAATCTTGAAGGCCATATCCGAGGAGTCGACCTCGTGATAGGAGCCGCCGGTGACGGTGACCTTGACGTCGACCACAGGATACCCGGCAGCAACGCCGGCCTGCATGGCGCCGCGGACGCCCTGGTCGATGGCGGGGATATATTCGCCGGGGATATCGCCGTTGCGGACCTGGTCGATGAACTCGTAGCCCTTGCCGGGTTCGTTGGGCTCGACGGTCAGCTTGACGTGACCGTACTGGCCCTTGCCGCCGGACTGGCGGACATAGCGCTCATCAAAGGACGCAGGCTTGCGGATGGTCTCCTTGTAGGCGACCTGCGGCGCGCCGACGTTGGCTTCGACCTTGAACTCCCGGAGGAGGCGGTCGACGATGATCTCCAGGTGAAGCTCGCCCATGCCGGCGATGATGGTCTGGCCGGTCTCCTCGTCCGTATAGGTGCGGAACGTGGGGTCCTCCTCCGCCAGCTTCAGCAGCGCGATGGTCATCTTCTCTTCTCCGGCCTTCGTCTTCGGCTCGATGGCGACCCGGATGACGGGCTCGGGGAATTCCATGGATTCAAGGATGATCGGCGCCTTGTCATCGCAGAGCGTATCGCCCGTCGTGGTGTTCTTGAGGCCCACGGCGGCGACGATATCGCCGGAATAAATGGTACTGATATCCTCGCGGTGGTTTGCGTGCATCTGCAGGATCCTGCCGATGCGCTCCCGGCTGCCCTTGTTGGCATTCATCACTGTCTTGCCGGATTCCAGCGTACCGGAATACACGCGCATGAAGCAAAGCTTGCCCACATAGGGGTCAGTCGCAATTTTGAACGCCAGGGCCGCGAAGGGCGCGGAGTCGTCCGACGGACGGGTCTCCTCCTCCTGGGTCTTGGGATTGACGCCAGCGATTGCCGGAACATCAACAGGGGACGGCAAATAGTCCACGATGGAATCGAGCAGCTCCTGCACACCCTTGTTGCGGTAGCTGGTACCGCAGTTGACAGGGACCATCCGGTTGCCGATCGTCGCACTTCTGATTGCCTTCTTGATCCGGTCGATGCCGATCTCGGCACCTTCCAGATAGAGCTCCATGATCTCTTCGTCCTCGTCGGACACGGCCTCCAGCAGCTTCTCGTGGTACTCGTCCGCGAGATCCCTCATGTCCTCGGGGATCTCTTCCTCCCGCATATCCTTGCCGAGCTCATCGTAGAAGACGTAGGCCTTCATCTTGATGAGGTCGATGACGCCGCGGAAATCCGCTTCGGCGCCGATGGGGAGCTGGACAGGGACCGCATTGCACTTCAGCCGCTCGTGCATCATGTTCAACACGCGGTAGAAGTCGGCGCCCATAATGTCCATCTTGTTCACATAGACGATACGGGGAACGCCATACTTGTCCGCCTGTCTCCACACAGTCTCGGTCTGGGGCTCGACACCGCCCTTGGCGCAGAGCACTGTGACGGCACCGTCAAGCACGCGCAAGGAACGCTCGACTTCAACGGTGAAGTCCACGTGGCCCGGGGTGTCGATGATGTTGAGTCTGCAGTGTCTCCAGAAGCAGGTCGTGGCAGCAGACGTGATCGTGATGCCACGCTCCTGCTCCTGCTCCATCCAGTCCATGGTGGCAGTGCCGTCATGGGTCTCACCGATCTTGTAGTTGACACCGGTGTAGAACAGAATGCGCTCAGTAGTTGTTGTCTTTCCAGCATCGATATGCGCCATGATACCAATATTTCTTGTATTTTCAAGGGAGTATTGTCTGGGCATATGTCTGCTCCTTTATTACCAGCGGAAATGAGAGAATGCCTTGTTGGCTTCCGCCATCTTGTGGGTATCCTCACGCTTCTTGACAGAAGAACCGGCACCGTTGCAGGCATCCATGATCTCGCCCGCCAGCCGTTCCTTCATGGTGGTCTCGCTGCGCTTGCGGCTGTAGCTCGTCAGCCAGCGCAGGCCCAGGGTCTGTCTTCTTTCCGCCCGGACCTCGATCGGGACCTGATACGTTGCGCCGCCGACGCGGCGGGACTTGACTTCCACGGAAGGCATGATGTTTTCCATGGCCTCCTGGAAGGCTTCCAGCCCATTCTTGCCGGTCTTCTCTTCGATGATATGGAAGGCATCGTAGACGACCTTCTGTGCAACGCCCTTCTTGCCGTCCAGCATGATGCTGTTGACGAGCTTGGTGACCAGCACAGAATTGTAAATGGGATCGGGAAGAACTTCTCTTTTGGGAACATTACCTCTTCTGGGCACGTCGCTTCCCTCCTTCACAAAAATATGATTTCATAGGTACTTCGAAGGGCTTTTCCCTTCGTTGGTGCCTGCCTGAGGTTTTACGATATATCATATAATAAAACGTCAAGCAAGGCATTGCCTTGCGATAAGGCGTGGTATTGCGGTGATGATGGCCGAAGAATTACTTCTTCTTGCCGGCCTTGGGCTTCTTCGCACCGTACTTGGAGCGAGCCTGCATCCGGCCCTGGACGCCCTGGGTATCGAGCGTACCGCGGATGATGTGGTAACGCACGCCGGGGAGGTCCTTGACACGGCCGCCGCGGATCAGCACCACAGAGTGCTCCTGCAGGTTGTGGCCGACGCCAGGGATATAGGCGGACACTTCGTAGCCGTTGGTGAGACGCACACGGGCGATCTTACGCAGCGCGGAGTTCGGCTTCTTGGGGGTCGTGGTACGAACTGCCGTGCAGACGCCTCTCTTCTGGGGGGAAGCAAGATCCGTGGGACGGTTCTTCAGCGTGTTGATGCCCTTCTGCAGAGCCGGAGCCGTGGACTTGTAGGTCGCCTGCTCTCTGCCCTTTCTGACCAACTGATTAAAAGTAGGCATGGGGTTCTCCTTTCTTCCAAAATTTCCTGCTCATGCAGGTTATTCTAACCGGAAATACAGGGTGTATTCCGGAAGAATCCAAAGATACCGGATTTTTACCGGATGATGGCCGCAACGGCGGCGCCGACCTCGATGGCACAGGCCTTGCCGAGCTCGTCCATCGTCGGGACGGAGACCACGGGGATCCCGGCCTGCGCACAGGCCTCCCGCACCGGGTCCGTCAGGTGCAGATCCGCGTCCTCAGCGACGAAGACCGTCTCTGCCGCGCCCTCGCGGAGCGCCTTGCGAAGCTGCTTGATGCCCACAACGTGCTTGGCCGTTTTCAGCGTTTCCAGCACTGCCTGCACCTCCGATGGCATAAAAAATAAACGTGTGCCCACGCAGTTTCCAATTATAGCAGATTATATGAAATCCGTCAATCATTTTTGTAAGATTTTTTTATTTATTTTTCCCGGTCCGATGTGCGCGGTCTATATTATAATGTATCCCCGGCACGCAAAAATTTTGCTTGCATATTTATACGCACGGGTGTAGGATAGTACCCAGGAAGGCCCGGCCTTCTGCGCTTCCAGGAGGGATACTTATGCGGAATTTTATTGCAAAGCGCTTTCAGCGCACCGGCGGCGGCCTCCGGCTGGACACCGAGGCGCTGTCCCGCTACTCGGACGTCATCGATCTGAGCATCGGCGACACCGACTTCACCACCGACGCCGCCATCATCGACGCGGCCTTTCAGGACGCCCGGGCGGGCCACACCCACTACGGCGACCCGCGCGGCGACGGCGAGCTGATCTCCGCCATCGCCCGGGCCTGGCAGGAGGACTTCGGCCAGGTCCTGCCCGAGGATCATGTGCTCGTCACGGCCTCGAGCTGCCTCGGCATGGCCCAGGTGCTGCTGGCCCTGCTGGACCCCGGCGACGAGGTCCTGGTCTTCGGGCCCTACTTCTCCATTTATAAGGATCAGATCGAGCTGGCCGGCGGCGTCTGCGTCGAGGTGCCCACCTACGCCGCCGAGGACTACGCCATCCGGGAGGACCGGCTCCGCGCCGCAATCACGCCCCGGACCAAGGCCATGATCTTCAACAACCCCACGAACCCCACGGGCATGGCCTACGGCCGTGAAACGCTGGAGCTGCTGGGCCGCGTCGCCGAGGAATACGACCTGCTCATCGCCGCCGACGAGATCTACACGACCTACCTCTTCGAGGGCAGCTACGTGCCGCTGCGCACCCTTCCGGGCCTCGCGCCCAGGGTTGTGACGCTCAACAGCTTCTCGAAGAACTTCCTCATGACCGGCTGGCGCGTCGGCGCCATTCTGGCGGAGCCGGAGCTGCTGGACGCCATGCTCCAGGTCAACTGCTCCCTCATCTACTCGGCCCCGTCGATCTCCCAGCGCGCCGCCATTGCGGCCCTCGCCCACCGCGCGCGCATCCGCGAGACCTACGTCTCGGCCTACCGTGACCGCATCTTCTACGCGGCGGACCGCATCGAGGCCATCCCCTGGCTGAGTCTGGTGCGCCCCCGCGGCACGTTCTACCTCTTCCCCGGCATCGAGAAGACGGGCCTTTCGGATGCCGGCTTCTGCCGGCAGCTGCTGGAGCGCGCCCACATCCTCGTCTCCCCCGGCAGCGTCTTCGGCGCGGCGGGCAGCGGTCACTTCCGCATCGCCTGCACCGTGGGCCAGGACAAGCTCAGGGAGGCCTTCGACCGCATGGAGCAGCTGACCTTCTAATACGCCCCTTTCTCCCGGCAGGCCCGCCCTGCCGGGAGATTTTTCTGGAAATCCGCCGGGCTTTGTGGTAGTTTAGAAGGGAGTTTCGGCTTCATTTTTCTGAGAAAGGGTGATCGTATATGAGAATGCATCGTGTCCGGAGGGCCCACGACTTCTGACCCTCCGCAAATTTTTTGCTTGGAGGAACCACCCATGGATCAAACCGTCACCATCCGCGAGGCTTCTGCGCCCCAGGACGTCGCCGTCTTCTGGGAGCGGCTGCACCGCTACCATGCCCGGGACATCTTCCCGGACCCCGGCGATCCGGACCGCGCCTACTTCCTCGGCCCGGAGTATCAGGCCCGGATCACGGCGCTCCACGACCGGTCCAAGGATCGCTGCCGCTACCTCTTCTTTGTCCGGGAGGGCCGGGACATCGGCTTTGCCCTGACGGCCATCTACCGGAGCGAGGAGGGCAAGTGCTTCCTGCTCGAATTCTGCGTCTTCCCGGAGTTCCGGGGCGGCGGCACCGGCACGGCCTGCGCCAAGGCTCTGCTGCGCTGGGCCAGGACCCGGGGCGCGCGCTATTTTGAGCTGAACTACGGCCGCGACCCGCGGCGGCTCCGCTTCTGGGAGCGGCTGGGCTTCCGGCCCAACGGGACCGACGAATGGGGCGAACCGCTGCTGCTCCTGCCGCCGGAGACGCTCCTGCCCCTCACCGCCGGACCGCTGACCAAGGCGGACTATGGACAGCTGCTCCGGCTGGAGAACGGCTTTCGAGCCGCCGTTGGCGAGGAGCCGCTGGACGAGGCCGCCCAGGCGCGGCTGCTGGAGGCCGTGAGGGCCGGGTGCATCACCTTCTTCCTCGCCCGCCGCGGCGTGCGCGCCGTGGGTCTTTGCAGCGTTGCCCGCGTCTACTCCACCTTCGCCTGCGGCGACACCGCCGTCTTCGAGGACTTCTTCGTGGAGCCGATGTTCCGCCGGGCCGGAGCCGCCCGGCTGCTGGCCCGGACGGCCCGGGACTGGTGCCGCGCCCAGGGCGTCACCAGCCTCACCGTCACCTGCGCCCCCTGCGACGAGGCCATGTACCGCCGCCTCGGCTTCGACACGCCCCTCGGCGGCACCCTTGCCGCCCTGCTCTGAACCAATGCAAAAAGCAGCACCCGACCGGGTGCTGCTTCGTTTTTATGTTTATGCGCTTACTTTTCGTCCGTTTCCTCGGGCGAACGGTAGGTCACATTCTCCTGGCCCTTGTTCTGGTCCGGGGCGGTGTAGTGGACGTTGGCGTTCCGGGCCTGCTCCTTCTTGGAGAAGTCCTCGTACTTGCCCTTCATCTGGTCGTAGGAGGTGCCGTCCTGGGGCACGCCGCGGTAGGTGTAGTCACCGAAGGCCAGGATCATGGTGAAGATGGGATTCAGGAAGAACAGACCGACGGCAAAGCCCGCACCCTTGCCGAAGGCCAGCGCCTTCTTGTAGCAGGTCAGGGCGTAGATGACCACGGCAACCAGGGAAAAGAGGCCCTTCCAGAACGGGATCAGCCCGAGGAGGATAGGCACCACAAAGAGCCAGCCCTTGCCCCAGAAGATCTTGTAGACGATATAGTCATGATAGAACGGGACGATGGATGCCCAGCCCGGCTGACCGGCCTTGGAGAACAGCTTCCAGTTCGCGACCACCACCAGCACGACCCAAGCCACCACCAGCAGCCAGACGCTGCCGATCAGGGTCCAGATGACCGAATACATATTTCTCATAGCGATTTCCTTTCTCTCTCCCCCGCCGCAGCGGGGGTCTTCTTGGATTCTAAGCCTCATTATACCATAAACCCAGCCGCAGGTAAACAGAAATTTTGACAAGATATCCATTTTGTTTGGACACACGTGAAAAAAAGAAACCGCAATTTTTTCGTTTCGCTTGCATTCCGCGCAGAGCCATGCTATACTTTTGGTGTACACACCAAACATTGAGAGGAGGGGTCGCCATCGCCCTGACAAACGCGAGCCTGCCCGCAAAAAAGCGCATCCTGACCGTCTGCGTGAAGCTGTTCCTGGAAAAAGGCTATAAGAATACCACGCTGGCGGAGATCATCGAGAAGGCCAATGTGTCCTACAGCACATTCCAGAACATTTTCCGCGCCAAGGACGGCGTCCTGACGGAGCTGGTGGAATTCATGTTTTCGAGCCAGTTCGCCATGGCCCGGGGCGCGGCGGGCGCGCAGCTGCCGCCGGTCTACGTCTATGCCGTGGAGACGGCGCTCCAGATGACGCTGACGGAGCTGAACGAGAATCTGCGCGAAATTTACATTGAGGCCTACACCCAGAAGGAGGCGTCGGACTACATCTTCCGCGAGACGGCAAAGGAGCTGTTTGAGATCTTCGGCCCCTACCAGCCGGAGCTGACCGCGCGCGACTTCTACAACCTGGAGATCGGCTCCGCCGGCATCATGCGCGGCTACATGGCGCACCCCTGCGGCGAGGAGCTGACGCTGGAGGAAAAGCTGCGGCTGTTCCTCACCATGAGTCTGCGGATCTATCACGTCCCGGAGGCGGAGCTGGAGGGCGCGATCCGCTTCGTCGAGGGGCTGGACATCCGGGACATCGCCGAGCGCGTGATGCACACGCTGTTCCAGGCGCTGGCAATGCACTACGAATTCTCCTTGCAGGAGACCGACAACGACAAAACGGAGGGAACGACATGAAAAAACGATTGCTGAGCGTGCTTCTGCTCTGCTGCCTGCTGCTGACGCTGCTGCCGGTCTCGGCCTTCGCCGAGGGCGAAGCGGAGGAAGCACCCGCGTGCGTCTGCGAAACGACCTGCACGGCGGAAACAATGAACGCAGCGTGCGCTGTCTGCGGCGCAGAGGGTGCTTTGGCAGAAAACTGCGGGAAATATACCGCAGAAGAAAGCGGACAGACAGGTGCATCCGACGACGCCCCAATCATCACCGCGGCAGATGTGCAGGCACTGATCGACACGCTGCCGGAAGCGGAAACAATCAGCGAAGATCATGCGGCGGACGTAGAAGCGCAGTTAGAAGCCATTGACGAGGCGAAGGTACAGCTTTCTGATGAAGATTTCGCGGTGCTCGATTTTACCCGCTATGATGCCGCGGCTGCCGCGCTTATGGTACTGAACGGCGAGCCGGATACTGCCTTCGCGCCCCAGACTGCGAATGACCACACCCATTGCATCTGCGGCGGCAGCGTCACAGCGGGCGACCATGCCAGCCATTCCGACGTGACCTATACGACATGGGACGGCACGAGCAGCATCACATATACCAACAATACCGCCTACGTTTGCCTGACGGAGAACGCTACCCTCAGCGGCCATCTGACGGTGGATGGCAAAACACTATATCTGTGCCTGAAC